>NZ_JAUBPP010000008.1:0-37440 GCF_036700765.1 Microcoleus sp. S1D4 | reverse complement strand
ACAACAACGGCTCGGTCATCGCAGCGCCCGGTGAGCCGGGGGGACAAGTCATTACGACCATTGGTGCAGTCGCCGATCTGGTTACAGTCAAGGACGGCTTCACATCGGCTCAGGCAGGCAGTTTGGTGACATATACTATCACTACCTCCAACAATGGGCCGAATGCTGCGGAAAATGTAGTGATTACAGACAGCATCATTCCCGGTTTAAAGATAGTCACGGCATCCAATGACGGCACTTACGATCCAGTGACGGGGATTGTCACCTTCCCAATAATTCCCAGCTTGGCTAGCGGCAGCAACACCGATCGCCAGGTAACATTAGTCGTTCCAGAAACGGGCAGCATCAAAAATACCTCCAAGAGCCGATCGACCACTTTTGACCCAGAACAGACCAACAACAACGGTTCCGAGTCTAGGGCCACTGTCATCACCACCGTCCTAGCGGGGCTACCGAATCCGGGGACTCCGGGGACTCCGACTCCGGGGACTCCGACTCCGGGGACTCCGACTCCTAATCCGAATCCGGGGACTCCGACTCCTAATCCGAATCCGAATCCGACTCCGGGGACTCCGACTCCGGGGACTCCGGGGACTCCGACTCCGACTCCTAATCCGACTCCTAATCCGACTCCGGGGACTCCGGGGACTCCGACTCCTAATCCGACTCCGAATCCGACTCCGGGGACTCCGACTCCTAATCCGACTCCGGGGACTCCGAATCCTAATCCGACTCCGAATCCGAATCCGACTCCGGGGACTCCGACTCCTAATCCGAATCCGAATCCGACTCCGAATCCGAATCCGACTCCGGGGACTCCGAATCCGACTCCGGGGACTCCGGGGACTCCGAATCCGAATCCGACTCCGACTCCAACTCCGGGGACTCCGGGGACTCCGATTCCGACTCCGATTCCGACTCCGATTCCGAGCGAGCCGACTCAGACTCCGAGCGAGCCGACTCCGGGGACGCCGACTCCGGGCGCACCGACTCCGGGCGCACCGACTCCGGGCGCACCGACTCCGGGGATGCCGACTCCGGGGATGCCGACTCCGGGCGCACCGACTCCGGGGATGCCGACTCCGGGGATGCCGACTCCGGGCGCACCGACTCCGGGGATGCCGACTCCGGGGATGCCGACTCCGACTCCTATTTTCGCTGGAGTTCCCGAACCGGATACCGGTTGCGGTTGCGAACCCTTACCCCTGCTGAGGCCGATCGCATTTGTCCAACCCCAGCCTTCCCCAATACTCAACTTCGAGTCAAGCGCCTCCGCGCTCATTGACATCGAAAACACAGTCCTCGGGACTCCCGGAAACGATTATTTAACAGGAAACGACACTAACGAACTGTTTGTCTCCTTTGAGGGCAACGACACGCTTTTAGGCGAAGGTGGCTCCGATATCTTCTTTGGAGACCAACAGCAAGACTTCATCGCTGCTGGCAGAAACAACGACATCGTTTACGCCGGTAAAGAAAATGATGTGGTGTTCGGGGGCAAACAAGACGATCGCATATTTGGCGATCGCAATTCCGACACATTGTACGGCGATCGCGGTTCCGATACGATCGTCGGGGACAACGGCAACAACATCAACTTGACTGGTAACGACGGCGATCTGATTTTCGGCGGTTCTTCCAGCGACGCCATTGCTGGCGCTCAAGGTAATGACACTGTTTACGGGGGCAAAGACGCAGACACCGTTTACGGCGGCAAAGAAAACGACCTGATTTGGGGCGACAAGGGCCAGGACACGCTCTACGGTGACAGCGGAGACGATTCTCTGTTCGGCGGAGTCCAAAACTCCCTAGACGGCGACCCGGAGGGGCAAGATTTTCTGGTTGGAGGCAACGGCCAGGACTGGCTCAACGGCCAAGAGGGCGACGATAGTTTGCTAGGCGGTAACGGCCAGGATGTGGTATTTGGAGGAAAAGGGGGCGATCGCATTTTTGGCGAAACCGGGTCGGATACTCTCTATGGCAATAAAGGTTCTGATACGATCGTTGGCGACTATGGCAATCCCCAAGGCAGCATAAATGTTAGCGATGAAGGCGACTTAATTTTCGGCAACGACACCGACGACATCATTGGTAGCGGTAGCGGTAACGACAGCATTTTTGCCGGCAAAGGTAACGATTTAGCTTACGGCGGCAAAGATAACGACATAATTTGGGGCGAACTCGGTGCTGATACCATTGTCGGCGACGAGGGAGACGATTCCCTTTACGGCGGCACGGCAAACCAGTTAGTCACCGATGTCAACGGCCGCGACTTGTTGTTTGGGGGAGATGGTAACGACTATCTCAACGGCGGCGAGAGTTCCGATTCTCTCGGCGGTGGTTTTGGCAACGATACCATTGAGGGCGGCAAGGATGACGATTTAGCCCACGGAGATGCCGGCAGCGACTTGATTTATGGCGATGACGGCAACGATATTTTGTGCGGCGATGATGGCAACGATACCATTTTTGGCGATCGGGGAGAAAACGAGCTAGGCCCGGTGGGTGCAAACGGTCAGCAAGACTGCATCAACGGTGGCAGTGGCGACGACCTTCTCTACGGCAATGAAGGGCAAGATGCCCTTAATGGCGGTGACGGTAACGACACGATTCATGGAGGGAAAGATAGCGACATTCTCAATGGAGGCGCAGGGGATGACTGGCTGTTTGGCGATGGGGGAGAGGATACTTTAATTGGAGGTAGCGGGAGCGATCGATTTGTGTTAAATAGCAACAGTGGCATCGATACTGTGCTTAATTTTGAAGTAGGAACCGACAAGTTTGTCCTTGCCAACGGCTTAAGTTTTGAGTCTTTGGGAATTAACTCCACGGCAAACGGTTATGTCCTGCAAGTTGCTGCCACTGGGGAGGTTTTGGCTAATGTTTTTGGACCTAGTAATGCTATTACTGCCCTGGATTTTGTCACTAGGTCGAGATAAAACAAAACTCGCAAAGGTTTGTAGTAAGAACTTTAGTCCGCAATCCAATAGCGGATTAAGGTTCGAGCGTGAGGACTGAAGTCCTCACGCTCGAACTTTTTGTATTCCGGTAATCGACAGAACATGATAGAGTACCAAGTTTGAAAAATATTGCTAGATATAAATCAGAGGCAATATTTATTTAAAAAAACGGCATTACCTTGTCCGGCGGGAGCTCTGCCCGTGAAATATCGTTGGTTTAGCATCAACAATTGTAGAAACAGTTTTTCACCTAAAAACGAGCTGGAAGCCCTTGGCTACCGACATGGGGAGGAACGCGGCTGCGAATGCAAGTCGCCTAAAAATATGGCACGGTTTAATACAAACTGGTAGACTAATTACAGCGATTAAGAACAACCATCTACGTGTTGAAATAATTTAATAAGGTGAAACTCCTTTCTTTGGTTCGTCTCGGCCTGAACGTAGCCTGACCAAACAAGCAACAGTGAATTATTGAGCGTACCTATCCGGCATAAGTGATGGACTCCGAAAACCGAAAAAAGTTAAAAGTATACGCAAAGTTTGGATTCGTCCAATCTAAGTGGGTAGAGGTGCTTTTTTAACGCCTTTGAAAGTCCCTTTGTGGAATACATCAAGAATCCCCCCGATTCATCGGTGGGGAGTATCAA
The DNA here is from genome assembly GCF_036700765.1 of Microcoleus sp. S1D4. Lineage (NCBI taxonomy): Bacteria > Bacillati > Cyanobacteriota > Cyanophyceae > Oscillatoriales > Microcoleaceae > Microcoleus > Microcoleus sp. S1D4. Next base: position 33,833 of record NZ_JAUBPP010000008.1, on the reverse strand, counting down.
GCTGCTTTGTATAACTTCCTATTCCCCAATTACCAATTACCAATTACCAATTACCAATTGATGCTAAACTTTCAGCGTTAAACCGCGCTTGCCGTTAACAGTTCGATCGCCCGCAATATCTTTACTAAAAAAATTATCCTTAAACCTACATGATACCCTCACTGTCAGGCTCTGTGTCGATCGCTGCAAATTTAGCCTGCGCCGCCGCCACCACAGTTGCGATCCTCCAAATAACACTCCAACCTGCAAATGCTTCAACAGTCACAAGTTGGCAATTCGATCCAGCCACAAATCAGCTAGAAATTACTCTCCCAGAGGGAACAACTCCCCTATATTCTCTGCTCAACCCGAATCAAATTGCTGTGGATTTGCCCAATACAGAGATCGGAGTGGACGCAACTCAACTATACTCGCAAGGCGCAGTGCGTTCTGTAGGCGTGACTCAACTTCGCGCCGGAACCACGAGAATTGTCCTAAATTTGGCTCCCGGAGCAGCTTTCAACGGCGAACAAATTCAATTCCAAAGAATCGGGGTAGAAAATCGCTGGGTGTTGCGTCCCTCTATCGAACCGGCTCAGTTCGTAAAAACTCCCGAAACTCAACTCCAGACTGCAACACCAGCACCGTCAAACCAGCCGCCGACAGATTCTAACTCAACTGCTGCAACAGAGGTCGATCGCCCAGAATCTCCTGTTTCGCCGAATTTCCCTGCCAATTCTGTACCGATACCAACTACGAATGACCAAATCCGACCGATAACAGTGCCTTTAGTGAGTGTTCGCCTCAATGAACGTTCGGGTGTACGACCTGCGGCTGTACCCAGTCTAAAACCTCAAATTTCGGCAATAGAAGCACCCCAAAAGCGGATACTTACCTTTGGGGAACCGCTTCCGGGCGATCGCCAAAGGTAAGCCGATGCGGGAAAAGCCGCTACTGGCTTTTCCCGCATCGGCTTACTGGCTGGAGCAGCCGCAGGTGTTACCACAACTTACGTCGCTGCTCCCCGTTCAGTTTTCGATCGTAAAAAAGTAAGAAGTTCGAGGGAAAAAGCAAAAAGAAACATCTTGCACTGCTCGTAAAAACTCTCTAAAAATAATCTGCCTCGAGCCGCGCATCTGCCACCCTCGCCGGTTTCTGTATCGATCAAAGATTCAAGCAATTGCTCGTCGAGTGAAGAGAAAAATCTTCCCTTCACTCGACGAGCAAAAACCGCTATATCGGCAATTTAGAAATTTTGACCTTCAACCGCTGGAGCTATCGAACCCGGTTGGTTGAGGAACAGGTTTTTAGCGCCGTCGTTTTGATAGATACAGTTAATTTGCGGTTGACCTTCCAGGGGCCCTGTGAAGCCAAAGGTGTTCATCCGATTTTTGCACTCGCGCACTTGGTTTTGGTCGATCAGTTTTCTTTGTTCGAGAATTGCCCAGTTATTGGTTCGGAGGACGCATCCAGGGCGCATACTCGGCTGCGAAATATAGACGTTAAAGGGGTTGAGGGTGAGGTATACGCGCATATCTGTTACCATCGCGCTGGCTCCAAACTGCACGCAAAGTTCTGGGTTCGGGGCGCTGCGATCGATAAATTCGCGCGATGCTACGTTTTCTGGGCTAATTGTAGCTGTGGAGCTAAAGGCGATGCCAATCCCAATTCCCAGAATAAAAACGGCTGTTAAAATCCCTATGGTGGCAGAATTGAGGAAAGAAGGTTTGCCGGACTGAGGTTGACGCCGCGACTGTCCGCCCAATGAGCTGATGTCTTCGTCTCGGAATGCGTCGTCTCTGTAGGAGTTAGGTTTGCGTTTCATATTATTTAGATTCTGTCTGTTCTGGGGACTCAACAGGTAGTAGTTTTTTATTTTTAACCGATCGGGCTTTTGTCATATTATGGCCTTAATAAGGTCGTGGCTACAGGCTGGGGACACTCCTGCTGCGTCTGGTGTTGGGTTTGCCGCGAGCGAGCGATCGCGAGTACCGCCTTGTCTGATTTTTCAGATTTCAATAAAATAGCTGAAAGTGGGATAGTCTTGCACGGGGGAAGAATCCGGCTCAAGATTATTCACAAATTTTAACATTTTACAAGTCAGGAGGTATAGATTAGTGTCTGTCGAAATTATTGAAAAGCGTTCTACAGTCCGCAAGCTTGCGCCGCGCTACCGGGTTTTGCTGCACAATGATGATTTCAATCCAATGGAATACGTGGTGCAGACTTTGATGGCGACGGTACCGAGTATGACTCAGCCACAGGCTGTGAATGTGATGATGGAAGCCCACACTAACGGGCTGGGACTTGTGATTGTTTGCGCTCTCGAACACGCGGAGTTTTATGCTGAAACGCTCAACAATCACGGATTGATCAGCAGCATCGAACCTGACGATTAAAACAGTAGAGCCACTTGAAGGGCTTTGTCCGGCAGGTTTTTGGCTCATATCCGATACGTTCATACCAAAAAGCCAAGGGTTAGGCCCCTGGCTTTTTGGTATATTACACTTCTTGCACTCAATTGCAGACAAGATTGAATCATCTGCGTCGATCAATGTTGATCCGCTCGAAATCTGCGGTTCACCGGCTCGATCTAATATTTGTGCAAGAAATCTATTTAATGCGGTCGATCGGGAAACTTGAAGATTAGGGGTAGGGATCGACCAGACTGGAAGTGGTTCGGACGGTGGTTCGGACCTAGATCGGATCGATCGCCTGCTGCTATTCTCAAATCTCTACTCTCGATCTTAGGAAATTAATAACGTCCTCCGCCTCCGCCTCCGCCGCCGCGAGAGAATTTTCCTGGGCCGCCACCGCCCCGGTTGCCGCCGCCCCGGCCGCCTTCATCTTCGCGGGGCTTAGCTTTGTTGACTTTGAGGTCGCGACCCATCCACTCAGCTCCGTCGAGAGCAGCAATCGCTGCATCTTCTTCTGCGTCTGTTGACATTTCTACAAAACCGAAGCCGCGGGGGCGACTGGTTTCCCTGTCGGTAGGTAGATGTACTCGCTTAACGGTTCCGTATTCGGCGAAGACGGTGGTGATGTCTTCTTGGGTAACTTGGTAGGATAAGTTACCGACGTATATCGACATGAGGAATAACTCCAAAAATTAGACAGTGCAAAGAGTTCAGTTTCGGAGAGTTCCCTGCCGATACAGAAGGGCAAGTTTTTAGACAATTCTGTAGCAATGAACAAAGCCTGCAACCGAATCTGATACACTTGGGATTTTAACACAGAATAGCTTCTTTTGAATAGCTTTCAGCAGTTAATTAGGTCTTGATAATTAAACGTAAAGTTTTTAGGGATTTAGAAGACGGGTTTCTCGCCCTGATGTTGGGTCAGTCGCCCGGACAGAAAGTTGTCGGGCCTCCTACTGCAGGAAAGATACGTCCACTTTCCCAAAATTGGTACTCAAAGCTAGATTCAGGTTTTCTAGAGCTTTGACTAGCCACACTAGCCCTTCTCGCGTACAAAATTCGTAGTGGCCGAACAAAATTGCCAACCGCTTTTCTAGATAGGGCTTGATTTTGCCACAAATTAGCACGATTTTCAGCAGCAAACCTGTGGTTTGGGTGGGCCCGAGGTTTGAGATCAGGTCGATGAAAACAAAGTGGTTGGGCCGCGCAGGACTCTCTACTACTAAAAAGTTCAATAATTGGCTGCAAGTTCTGATCATTAAAAATTCGTTGAACTGGCGATCGTCGTTGTGGGGAAAGGTATTTTGTAGTTGCTTATACAGTTTTTCGTTAAATTGGCGTTGGCCGTAGCGATCGTCCGCCACAGAAGAAATCAGGTATTCGTACAAGTCGTCTTTAAAGGAGCCGTAGGTCTGGTTTGTGCTGGCGTTCGCCTTGAAGCGACCCGCTAGCTGTCTGTATGTATCAGCTCCTTCTACTTTTCCGACAAATTGCTTGAGGGCAAAGAACAGTTCCGGGTCGCTCAACAAGGTAGGGTTTTTTATAGTTTGTATATCTCTGCCGAAGGAAAGTGAGGTATGACGGCGCGCTACTTGGGCTTTTCTCACTTGGTGAGCGACGTATTGCGAGAGGTCGATTTCAAATTTCTGCTGCTTTTGGGCTTGGATGGTTTTAATGATTTTCTGCTGTTCGTAGGTGCTGTCGTCGCTGAGGAGGCAGTGTTTGTAGAGGTAAGGGTACCGGGGAATTAAGGTTCCCAAGGCTAGGGTGGCGGGGGTTTTGGTGTTGCTGCTGTCTTCGTTGTTGTGGGTGATGACTTGGGCTAAGCGTTTGAGGGTTAGGTACTGTTCGCTTTGGGTAAATTGATGTACTAATTGGGGAATCGAGTGAGAAACCCGCGATCGACTGTATTTAGTTAATATTCTGGGGGCTTCCTCAAACACAGCGATCAATTCGGGGATGGCTGCTTGCTTGCTGGGGTATGTTTGCCAGCGATTGATCGGAATATGGCAGCAGCGGTTGAGGATGTACTTAAATTCTTGTTGGGCGTATTTTGAGGCTGCTATTTTTTCGAGTGCTTCGACGACGGCGCGATCGGGATATCCGATACCGTGGATAAACAAAGTACGAAAGCGGCTGATGAGTTCGGCCGGCTGCTCTACTTGTACCAACTCCAGCAAGTGGTTGTAAAGTAACTGTTTTTCTTCTTCGTGGCTTTGTCTGTTGTAGTCGTTCACCGTGGATTAACCCTCCGAGGATTTGATACGAGCTTGCAGCGCCCTGGGCACAGATGAATTTTGGCAGAGTCGAGCACCACAATTGAGCCAACCGAGCTTTTCCTCGGACGGGGCGCGAGGGGCGAAAGCGGTCAGCACAGACAGTCGATCGATGTTCTTTGCTTAATTAAACTATTTACCAACACCAGCATTACATGAATTGTTGACAATCAGCAAGGCCTAAAATCACCATATTTTTTGTAAAGTGTTGGTAAAAATGCGGGAGCATCTCAGTTTTGTATTTATAGTGCGAGCTTAATATTTCCCACGGCGGATATATCTGCAAGCGAGGCGGGACGGCGTGGCGTGAAAACAATACTTTTGGCAAACGCGAGATGCTCCGTAAAAATGTGGGTTGGTTCGAGTGAATTTATGGGTAAGCGGAGGATTTAGTATGAGAATTTTTACTGTCAGATCGTATCCGGTAGATTACCAGAATAAAAACGGATCGGGAGCATCTGGTGTTTGGCATTTAACTATAGTGCGAGCGTCCCCGCTAGCGAGGATCTACTCGCTAGCGGGGACGCTCGCACGCTCAATAAAAAAATGCTTTTTACAAAAAAGAGATATTCCCGACGGATAGGTGTGGAATGCAAGTCCAGCTTGTTGCGGACTTACATCCACACGTTATTTACTTATTGCGGTCGATCGACCGTAGATATCAATCCTAATCGGCCGCCCTCTGTAATAAGGTTTATCTAGATTGTCTATGGTGATTGAGGGGAAGAGGGGGAGAGGAATCCTTCGACTTCGCGCTCGGGTAAAGAGAGAGGGGAGAAGATTTTTGATCGATCGTCGAAATATACAATTTAAAGGCAGTACAGCTTACCATTTTCGATTGGGGCATTAGAGATGTTGCATTAAAAAATTGGAAATGACTGATAACTGCTAGGGTTGAGATCAGGGACTAGATCGGTTGAATTCTTTGATTGAAGCTGGTTTGAGTTGAATTTGAGGTCAAGCGAGGTAGGATTAGCTGTGAAAATAATTATTTTAAATGTGAGTGCTGGTTATGGTCTGTCGCGTAAGTATCGCCCGACTTGCTGAAATTTTAAATGTACCTTTACCTGCCGTGTCTGAGGACATTTTGACAGTTGTAGGGACAGGTATTGCCACGGATACGCGCACTCTTGAGGGTGGCGAAGTATTTTTGGCGCTGCGGGGAGACAATTTTGACGGGCATAAATTTGTGGCTAAGGCCCGGGATTTGGGGGCGATTGCGGCGGTGGTCGATCGCGATTGGCAAGAAGAAATTGCTAATTTTCCGCTGTTGCGCGTTGACGATACTTTAAAAGCTTACCAGGCGATCGCCCGTTGGTGGCGCGACCAGTTCAGTATACCTATAGTTGCTGTTACTGGTTCTGTAGGTAAAACTACTGTTAAAGAATTAATTGCAGCGGTTTTGTCAACCAGGGGAAATGTTCTTAAAACTCAATATAACTACAACAATGAAATTGGAGTCCCAAAAACGCTATTGGAGCTTTCGCCGTCACACAATTATGCTGTAATTGAAATGGGAATGCGCGGGCGGGGCGAAATTGCCCTGCTATCGCAAATTGCGCGTCCTACTGTGGCGGTAATTACTAACACTGGAACGGCGCATATCGGGCGATTGGGTTCGGAAGAGGCGATCGCAATCGCTAAGTGCGAACTGTTAGCCGAAATGCCTGCTGATAGCATTGCTATTCTCAATCACGATTCTGACAGATTAATCCCAACTGCGGCGCTTTTTTGGCAGGGAAAAACTTTAACCTACGGTTTAGAAGGCGGGGAATTGTGCGGGGAATTGCTAGGTAATGATACCATTTCTGTAGAAGGTATGCAACTGCCGCTGCCGCTAGCTGGACGGCACAATGCCGTAAATTATTTGGCTGCTTTGGCTGTAGCAAAAGTGTTAGATATTGATTGGGAAGTTTTAAAGCAAGGTTTGTCTGTGCAGTTACCGGATGGAAGGGCGCGCCGCTACGATTTACCCGATGATATTGTGATTCTTGACGAGACTTACAATGCTGGTTTGGAGTCGATGTTAGCGGCTTTGAGGTTGTTAGCGGATACTCCGGGAAAGCGCCGGATTGCGGTGTTGGGTACGATGAAGGAATTGGGCGACAGGGCGATAGAATTTCACCGACAAGTGGGAAAAGCGGCGCAAGAGTTGAAGCTTGATGCTTTGTTTGTGTTTGCGGATTTTGAGGAAGCGGCGGCGATGGCTGCGGGTGCGGCTGGTTTGCCTTTTGTGGATGTTGGAGATATTACGGCGCAAAATGGGCGGGAGGATTTAGCAAAGCAGTTGTTGGGATTTGTTGAAAAGGGCGATCGGATTTTATTTAAGGCTTCTCATTCGGTGGGATTGAATCGAGTTGTGGAGAAGTTTCGCGCGGAATTTGCGGGGGAGTAATAGAAAAGAAATTTTGGGGATTTGAAATTATGCGAGCGATTCTAGTCGATCGTCGCCTCAAACTCACGTTTCGATCGCTGATGCGTAGGGTAAGATGCCCATCTGCACCTAAGTCCCGATGGTTCAATATCCCGATCGCTTGCGTCGGTTCGATTTCGATATTTGGAGCAATCTCAATGGCTGCAATTCTGGCATTCTCAACTATCGTATTTCCTATCATTGTATTGTGTACTGCCTCAAACTTAGATTCGGCTTCCGAAATTTCTTCGTAGTGTACAATCACATGATAATATTTATTAATTGGTTCTCCAGAATCTGAATTTTCCACGGCAAGCGAATCTATATTCTGAGATTCTTCGGCTTTCTCGCGATACTCGTCGGCTAAATGTTCCAGGGCGATCGCGATCGCGTGTTCTTTCGTTTGTCCGTAAAAATTCATGGTATCATCAGGGCGATCGCTCAGAGATGACGAAATCTGACAAAGATACTGCCCGTTTGATTGAGCGCAAACGTCGATCGCAATTGTACCAGCAGTGCGATCGGGATTCATTTGAGTCAACTCAACCTCGCTATCTCATGAAATAAAATTTAGGACTTACGCGCCAACTCTATCCTCCGGGTGCGAATTGCACACCTTACAGCTACTTGTAGCGCATTAAGTTCGTACTCAGGACTCAAGCCCTCAATAGACATCTGCCAAAAAGACAGTTTTTAACAGGCATCCTGCCTGTTCCACAATCATTATGCAAGAGGTCTAATAAACTCGCTGGGAGTGAAGTCCTCGATATGATATCATTTTCCGAGTACGATCGCCCTGCTTCACTCTCCTGACTGAATTTGACTCCTCACCCACTCCCGAAACAACCGCAGCAAAGCCTTTTCTTTTGTAGTCTTTTTCAGTTCCAAAAACCTGAGCATTTCAGACTTCGACAGAAAAGGAAAGGTTGGAGAAACCTCGCACTCTGCGTATTCATTGCCTTCTAACTGATAGATGATTAAACGCTTGCCATCGTAGCGCCAAACTTCAGGTACGCCCAAACTTGCGTAAAGTTCGAGACGATCGATCGAACTGCTGGTAATGTCAATTTCAATAGCTAAATCTGGTGGTGGGTCTTCATTGAGATCGATTTGTTCTTTATTCCAGACAACATCTTCATTCTGAATGTAGTAACATTTATCAGGTTCTAACCCTCGTGCCAAATCTTGGCGCTTGCAGGTTAGTGAACCCATGCTGCAAATGTCAAGATTTAATTCATCTGTTAGAAGTTCCACAAAGTTTCCTAACAGTTCTCCAGATTTTTCGTGGGGTGCTGATGGAGTCATAATTTCTAAATTTCCGCGATCGTAAGTCAGGCGAATTCCCGGCTGTTCTGCGAGTTCGTTTACCAGAGATTCATAAGTCTGCCAACTAATATTTTTTAGCAGAAATCCGGCTTTTGGGGTTTGAATCAGGGTGGCTGTCATGGCTACCTGCCTGGGTTTTAAATTATTGATTGTATCTTAGCAAATATAAATTTTCGATCGATCGCGAAACCGCAGATTAACGCAAATCAACGCAGATAATTTTAACTGTTTTGGACGCACCAAGATAGCCAGAAACCTGGTTTTTAGCTAATCTCGTCGCTGTGGCGAAGGATGTGGAAAAAAACAGGTTTCTGGCTCCTGGCGAGTAAATCAAAGAAACCGGGTTTTTAGCCAATCTCGTCGCTGTGGCGAAGGATGTGGAAAAAACCCGGTTTCTGGCTATCTTTTCGTGAAGTGCGATCGAATAGATCGATCGCACTTAATACACTACTTCGCAGCTTGACGCTCTTTCGCTTCCTTGATCACTTCCTCGGCGATATTGCTTGGACAAGGAGAATAGTGGGAGAACGACATGGAGAATTGTCCGCGCCCAGATGTCATGGTACGCAAGTCGCTAATGTAGCCAAACATTTCGCTCAACGGCACATCTGCCTTGATCCGCGCTCCTGTCTGGCTTGTCTCCTGAGCTTTCATCATCCCGCGGCGGCGGTTGAGGTCGCCGATTACGTCGCCCATGTAATCATCTGGAGTGAATACATCGACATTCATAATCGGTTCCAGCAACTGAGGGCCTGCTTTGGGGATTGATTGACGATAGGCTGCTTTGGCAGCAATTTCAAAGGCCATCGCCGACGAGTCAACGGGGTGGAAACCACCTTCTAGGAGGGTGAATTTCAAGTCTAAGCAGGGGAATCCAGCCAAGACGCCTTTGTCGATGCAGCTTTCAAAGCCTTTTTCGACGGCTGGCCAATATTCTCTCGGTACACTACCACCAGTCACTTTTGACTCAAATATGAAGCCACTTCCAGGCTCACCAGGCTCGATCACGTAGCCGATTTTGGCGAATTGACCGGAACCACCTGATTGCTTTTTGTGGGTGTAATCGTCTTCGAGGCGCTTGGTAATTGACTCGCGGTAGGCTACCTGCGGTTCGCCGACTTCTACTTCGACGCCGTGGGTGCGCTTGAGAATGTCTACTTTGATGTCGAGGTGTAACTCGCCCATCCCCTTGAGAATCATTTCGCCGCTTTCTTGATCCGTCACCATGTGGAAGGATGGGTCTTCTTGCACCATTTTGGTGAGGGCTGCTCCCATTTTTTCTTCGCCGCCTTTCACCTTCGGTCTGACCGAAATCGAAATAACGGGAGCGGGGAATACCATCGGCTCTAGGGTGGCGGGATTTTTGGGGTCGCAGATGGTGTGTCCGGTGCGGACGTTTTTCATGCCGACGATCGCCACAATGTCCCCTGCTTGGGCCGATTCAATTTCTTCGCGAGAGTTGGCGTGCATCTCCACCAAACGGCTGACGCGCTCGGTTTTGCCTGTGGCTGTGTTGAGTACGGTGTCGCCTTTAGACAGCTTACCGGAGTACAGGCGCGTGAATGTTAGAGCACCGTAGCGATCGTCCATGATCTTAAACGCCAGTGCCCGCAACGGTCTGTTGGGATCGACGATCGCAAACTCGCCGGTTTCTTCGCCATCGAGATCGACTTCTGGCTGCGGTGCGACTTCCATTGGGTTTGGCAGATAGTCAACCACGGCATCCAGTACCAACTGCACGCCTTTGTTTTTAAACGATGAGCCGCAGTAGGTGGGGAAAAATGCCCGATCGCGTGTACCTTTGCGAATACAGCGCTTGAGGTCGTCAATACTCGGTTCGTTGCCTTCGAGATATTGTTCCATCAGAGCGTCGTCTTGCTCGACGGCGAGTTCGATCAACTGTTCGCGGTATTTTTCGACATCATCGACCATATCGGCCGGAACTTCCTCGATTGTGTAGTTCAGCGGGTCGCCGGAGTCATCCCAGATCCAGGCTTTGCGGGTCAGCAAATCGACTACGCCGCAAAACTTTTCTTCGATGCCGATCGGCAATACCATCACCATCGGTTTAGCTGCGAGGATTGTATCTACTTGCTTGACAACGCGGTAAAAATCTGCGCCGGTGCGATCGAGCTTGTTGATGTAGACGATGCGAGCGACTTTGGAATCGTTAGCGTAGCGCCAGTTGGTTTCAGATTGCGGTTCAACTCCACCCGAACCGCAGAACACGCCGATACCACCATCGAGAACTTTCAGCGAACGGTAAACCTCGATCGTAAAATCGACGTGTCCGGGAGTGTCGATGACGTTGAGCTGATGCTTGTTCCAGAAGCAGGTGGTAGCAGCGGATTGAATCGTAATACCGCGCTCTTGCTCCTGTTCCATGAAGTCAGTCGTCGCCGCGCCTTCGTGAACTTCACCTATTTTGTGGATTTTGCCTGTCAGTTTTAGGATTCTTTCAGTTGTGGTGGTCTTGCCAGCATCTACGTGGGCGAAGATGCCGATATTTCGATAAAGAGTGAGATCTTTCATAATTACTGTTGAGATTAAATGCGACGAACCGTCGGCGACCACCTGCAAGCGTGACAAGCGAGGAATCAATGTTGCCTTTGGTGCCATTACAGGCTAGATTTCTTTTCCCCTGTTTCTGGCATACCTATCTTAATTTTGACACTTCTCCGTCATTCCTGCGAAGCATTCTTGGGTGATTGACTGCTGGCGGGACTTTGACGCCGGTGATTCTTGACAGTTTGACGGGGTGCGCTACCACAGTGGTGTTACCTTCCCTCGCTGTCTGCAAGCGATTCGCGGGATAGCATCTGTGTTTGGCATGGATAGTGCTCGCTGGTAGTGCTATGAAAAAAAAATACGGTAGTGGTCAATATAGCCTTTCTCAAAAAGGGGAGGTATAGGTTTAGGTTTTAGATACTTCGACTTCCTTCGACTCCCTTCGACTTCCTTCGGGGGGCAAGACGCTGGCTCACAAGTCGCGATCGTACAAGTTTTAGATTTTAGATTGGGGGATTGAGGGATTGATGGCTCTATCGATTGATACCTCATCTTTATGCTTGATCGTTAAATTATACTAATTCCAAATCTTTTGCAAATTGAGAACAAAACCCGGCAAAACATCTTCCCCAGAAAGGGTCTGAGGAGATTGCAATATTTCTACACTTTTACCGAGGCGGTAAATTTCAACTTCCCGTTTTTTGCGGTTAATCAACCAACCCAAACGGCAGCCGTTTTCTATATATTCTTGCATTTTTTCTTGAGTCTTTTTCAAGCTGTCGCTGGGCGAGACTAATTCAATGACAAAATCGGGACAAAGCGGGATGAATTTTTCTCTTTGTTCGGGTGTTAAAGCTTGCCAGCGAGATTTTTCTACCCAAGAAGCATCGGGAGAGCGATCGGCTTTGTTGGGCAGGGTAAATCCTGTGGAGGAATCAAACACTTCGCCAAGTTCCGTTTGTTCGTTCCAAATTCCCACCTGTAAGTTAAGTTTTGAGTTGCGTTTGCCTGTTTCTCCTCCGGTTGGTGGCATGGCGATTAATTCTCCGTTGGCGCTGCGTTCTAATTTTAAATCGGGGTTTGATTCGCACAGTTGGTAGAACTGTTCGGAAGTTAGTTTAATTATGGAGTTGAGGTTTAAGGTGATAGCAGTCATTATTATTTACCTGCTGTTTTGATAAATTATATAGCCTTTCTGTGCTCTCATATGAGGTACTATCCGGCATAGGGCATAGAGCCTACCTCACTTTTTTGAAAACTGCTATATGAATATAGAAATTAAAAAATCAAAATGGACTTATTCATTTTGATTTTTTAATTATTAACTTCTAATTTTACTGCAATTGTTTGATTCTGTTGAGCGCGTCTTGATAGGCGCTGGTTCTCCCGCCTTGTTTGTAAAGTTCTGCTGCTTTCTGAAAGTCGGCAATTGCTTTTGGTTTGTCTTCTGTTTCCAGGTAAGCTAAAGCTCGGTTGTAGTAAGCGTCGGCAAAACCGGGGTTGGCTGCGATCGCCTGCGTGTATGCTTCAATAGCAGTGGAACCGCGCGTGGTTTCGGATTGGGGCAAGCCGGAAGTGATGAAAGTGCGGGCATTACCGATATTAAAATACAATTCTGGGGTATATTTTGGCTTGAAAGCCAGTGCTCTGTTGAAATCGGCGATCGCCTCCCAAGCATCTCCTCGATCTAACCGCGAAAGTCCTCGAAAATAATAGGCTTGGGCATCTTGCGGATTGGCGGTGGATACCGGGCCGATAGTTGCGGGAGTATTGTCTACTTTCAACTCAGATTTGTTCATTCCCGCCGCCACTAACTTCGCGATAAATGTATTGATGGGAACTGCTGCATTAAACCCGGTTTTGATCGGGGCGACTTCGCCGGAACTGGTTTGGGCAAAACCGAATTCGCCTTGTCCGTGCAAACCGATGACTCGGCCTTCGGAGTCGAAAACTGGCCCGCCGCTCATACCGCTCCAAGTTACTGCCTGATACCGCAAATTGTAACCTTCGGGGCGGTTGTGCGGGCGGCTGGTCACGAGTCCGGGAGAGAGTTCGGGTTCTCTTTCTGCGCCGAACAGTCCGCCCGTAGCGGGATAGCCGTAAACGTAGATTTGACTGCCGATGACGGCTAGATCGGAATCTGCGATCGTCGCGACTGGATATTCTTCGGGACTTTCAAATTTGACTACTGCTAAATCTGGGTCTGTTGCTGCTGTTTGCAAGCGGGTGACTGCGGTTGCTTGATAGTTTTTGCCGATCGAGGTGCGAACGGTATATTTAACGTCTGCTTTTTCTACGACATGGTTGACTGTTAAAACTGTGTAAGTTTTGCCTGTTTTGGCAATAATTACGCCTGAACCGTCTCCTAGGGAACTGTTAATTTGTACTGTCAGCGGCCCGGCAATGTTGGCGACTTCTTGGGCTGTTTTGGCGATCGCGGGCTGGCTGATAACTATGGTTAAGGCTGCGGTAGTTCCTGCTAGCACGCTGCTTAAGGTGTCGAAACGAGAAAAATATTTATTCATGGTATTGGGAATTTGTAGTTGGGTAGCGGGAGTTGGCGGCGGTTGGCGATTTTTGTTTTTTTGTTTTTAGTTGGATTAGTGGGTTGACGCTCGTGCGATCGGCTTTGTTCTTTAGTGATAATTTTACTCGCTTTTTTGTTCCGCAATTCCCCGATTTCGGCCCCGGACACGCCATTGCCGTTTCCCTACAGATGCTAGCTGGCGCACGATGCCCATCCTACTTATTAAAACGCAACAATACATGACTCAAACTCAGTGCTTAGTTCTTCTTTCGTCATCGTTCCCCGTGCGACTTGCATGACTAAATTATATGCTCGATCGTCCGTTAAATTTAGAGCGCAACCATTCAATCGCAAAAAGGTATCTGCCACAGCAAAAGCCGTTCTCTTATTGCCGTCCATAAATGGATGATTCATCGCTATATGGTAGAGATAGGCGGCAGCTTGTTCGCCAATTGTTGGATGCAAAAGTTGACCGCTAAAAGTTGCTTGAGGTTGAGCTAAAGCTGACTCTAACAAGCCTTCATCTCTGACACCGGGAGTTCCGCCAAATCTCTCTATCTGTCTGGCATGAATGCTGATAACCGTATTTTTGGTGATAAAATTAGGAGTTGGCAAGGCGATGATAAACCTCCTTTCTTTCGCGTTCAGAATCTAGATATGCTTGCCATGCTTTGGCTTCTAATTTTTGTTGTTCTTCTTCAGTTTTTAAGGAACGAACAAATTCCAGCACTTTCAGCAGCAAAGGTTCTGGTACTTGGTCTAGTTCTTGAAGAAGTTGGTCTTTTGCGCTCATGTTTCCTCCTAGTTATTTTATTATTTTACAACCCGCAGATTAGATAATCAATGGCTGAGTAAAACTCGGCGGTTGAAACCGCGTCTATACAAACGAAGTCGGCCTCCGCCGACTGTAGGTTAGAGTAAACTTACAAGGTTTGATATTTTGTGGCCCATTGGACGATCGCCTCAGTCAGCCCGTCTAACGTATATTCTGTGGCTTCTACGTCTACTTTACCCAATAACTTTAGGCAGCTTTTGGACGTTTCGGGCCCGATCGAGGCGATGCAAACATTTTCTAACCAATCCTCAGACAAAGACAATTCTGGGTTTTTCTCTATGAGATGGCAAAAGTTATGCACGGTTTTGGAACTGGCAAAGGTTATGATATTTACGGCTTGATTTTGGAGTGCGGCTAGGGCGATCGGAGCGACAGTTTCGGGACAGCAAGATTGGTAAGCTGGTACTTCGATTACTTGCGCTCCTTTGGCGGTGAATTCTTTGACTAAAACTTCTCTACCGCCGCTTTCTACTCTGGGAAATAGAATCTTGCAGTTTTGCAAGTTATCGGGGAAGTTTTCGACTAGGGAGTCGGCGACGAAATTGGGGGGAATAAAGTCTGGTTGTAGAGAGTGCGATCGCAAACTTTCTGCTGTTTTTTTGCCGACAACTGCGATTTTAATGCCACACAAGCTGCGCGCGTCTTTGCCTTTTGCTTGCAATCTTTCAAAAAACCAGTCTACAGCGTTGTGGGATGTGAGAATTAACCAGTGAAAGCTTGACAATTGTGCGATCGCCCTGTCTAATGGTTCCCAAGTGGACGGCGCACCAATTACCAAGGCGGGCATTTCGATCGCGCGGGCTCCTAGTTGCTGGAGTCGATCGCTAAATTGATTGGACTGGGAAGCTGCGCGGGTGACTAAAATCGTTTTTCCGGCTAGCTGCTGGCTGTTGTTAGAAATGACTGGTGTAACGCTCATGTTTGTGTTTTTCGATCCGATTAAATATTCGCGCAATCTGACTACTTCTCCAATGACGATCGCGCAAGGCGATAGAGATTGACCTGCTGTTTGCTGTACGATGTTGAACAGAGTTCCGATCCAGATTTTCTGTTCGGGGCGGCTGCTATCTCGGATAATGGCGATCGGTGTTTCGGGCGATCGCCCGTGTTTTTGCAATTGCCAAATTATCTCGCTTAAATTGCGCCCTCCCATCAATATTACCAAAGTTTCAATCCGCACTAATGCTTCCCATTCTAAAGCATCTGTTTCGTGGGCGCTCATCACGGCAAAACAGCGGCTCATCACCGGATCTGTGAGGGGAATTCCTGCTAGCATTGGTGCGGCTAATGCGGATGAAATTCCGGGTATTACTTCAAACTCGCAGCCCGCTGTGATTAATGCTTGAATTTCGGAACTGGAACGACCAAAAATAAACGGATCGCCACTTTTTAAGCGCACTACTTGTTTGCCTAGCTTGCACTGTTCTACGAGCAAGCGGTTAATTTCTTGCTGCTTGGTAGAAGGTTTGCCGCCGCGTTTCCCAACTTCTATTTTTCGACAAGTTACTGGGATTAATTCGAGTTGTGGGATGTCGATGAGAGCGTCGTAAATTAAGACTTCGGCTTGGGATAGCAGTTTGTGCGATCGCACTGTCATCAAGTCACAATCTCCGGGTCCCGCACCGACTAGATAAACTTTCCCTTTTGGGTTTTTCACAATTCCTCCTCGATAGTATAGTTGTATGAATATTGCTAGCCTATAGTAAGACGCGCCAAGGCGCACCCTACACTATAGTAAGACGCGCCGAGGCGCACCCTACGGTATACTCCGCAGTTTATTGTATTAGAAAAGCTATTTATGCAGATTATCATCATCACGGCGGCCGATGCAAATTACTTTGAATTAGTGCGAGGTACTATTTTATCGGTGCGGGAAAAACCAGAGGGTGCAAATGTGGCGATCGGCTTTTTCGATCTCGGCTGCACTTCCCAACAATTGCAGTGGCTGGAAACACAAGTTAATATCATTCAAAAACCTGATTGGGACTTTGACTTTCCCGGTAGAAACGAAGCCCCTCACTATCTCAAAGGACTTTTAGCACGTCCTTTTTTGCGCCGCTACTTCCCCGATTTTAACATCTATTTGTGGATAGATGCCGATGCTTGGGTGCAAGATTGGCAAGCTGTTGAACTGTTAGTTAAAGGCGCGGTAAAACGCGGTTTAGCAGTTGTTCCAGAATTAGACAGAGGCTATTATTTAGCTTACGGCAAACTGCCTTGGTATTGGGAATTTGTTTACCGCGATTATCAAGCAGCTTTCGGCGAAGAAGTTGCCCAACAGTTGCACAGCTATCCCACCATCAATGCAGGTGTTTTCGCACTGCAAAAAGATGCCCCGCACTGGGAATTATGGGCGGAATATCTGGGAGAGGGATTGCAGCGGCACGTTTCTTTAATGACCGACCAAATAGCTTTAAATCGGTTGGTTTACGGCACTAAAATGTTTGACAAAACAGAGATGCTGCCGGCTCGGTGCAACTGGAGTTGCAACTTTGGTTTGCCCGTCTGGGACAAGCAGCGAGCCTGTTTTGTGGAGCCGTACTTGCCGCAGGAGGCGATCGGCATTCTGCACATCACCGGTCACAAGCACGACTTAGTAAAATTAGCAACAGCCGACGGAAGTCAAATAGAAATTAGTCTCCGCTATCAACCGATACAACAGCCAGTATCTCCACAGTTAAAACCAACACAAATTACATTACCGCCACAATCTGAAATGAACAACAATACTTTGTTACCCGCCGGAGATTACGTCTCGCCCGGATTGAAAATTATTCTCCCAGATGCGTACTTTCCCAACATGATTGTCGGCGATACTCAAACTTGTTCGTGGCCCTACCTGCGCCGGGAAATTCAGCACAATTGGTATGTCGATCGCCGCGCTAATTCAGTCGGATTTCTCAGTCGTGACGAAGCACACATCCTTTACAATACAGCCCTGCAATTCAAAGGTAAAAAAGCCTTAGAAATAGGCTGCTGGCTGGGATGGTCGGCCTGTCACTTAGCCCTCGCAGGAGTTGAATTAGATGTGGTCGATCCGCTGTTAGAAAGAGAAGACATTCGACAAAGCGTCATCGATTCAATTCAAGGTGCTCTCAATGCGTCTGGCGTGCAAACTTCCGTGAAGCTAATACCCGGCTATAGCCCCCAAAGAGTAGAAGAATATTCCGCTCAATTCAACCGCAAATGGTCGTTAATTTTTATTGACGGAGAACACGGAGGTGATGGGCCGTTAAATGATGCCATTGCGTGTGAAAAATTGGCTGAAGAAGATGCGATAATTTTATTTCACGATTTAGCGGCTCCCGATGTTGCTCAAGGTTTAGATTACTTGAAACAAAGGGGATGGCAAACAGTAGTATATCAAACAATGCAAATTATGGGGGCTGCTTGGCGGGGCAATGTCGAGCCGATAAAACATCAACCCGACCCCAATATTTCCTGGCAGTTGCCAGCACATTTGCACGGGTACAATATTAGCAGTTTAGAGGCAATTAATTCTCAAACAGCCAGCCAAACCAATCAAAACCAACAGTCATCTTATACAAGAGATTTTTACCAATTAATCGCAGAAGGAACTCGCACTTCTGCTAGAGAAATTATTCCCCTGCTGCTAGACTTGCTGCAACCCATTTTACCTAAAAGTGTGGTAGATGTGGGCTGCGGTACGGGAAGCTGGTTAGCTGCGTTTCACAAGTTGGGAATTTCTGATTGTTTGGGAATAGATGGCGATTATGTCGATCGCACTATTTTACAAATTCCTTTAAATCAGTTCCAATCCGCCGATTTAAAGCAACCGCTGCAAATAAACAGAAAGTTTGACTTAGCAATTTCTCTGGAAGTTGCCGAACATTTGCCCGCTACCTGTGCCGAAAACTTTGTTAATTCTCTCACTCAACTAGCATCGGTGATTATGTTTTCTGCTGCGATACCATTTCAAGGAGGCGTCGAACACGTTAACGAACAGTGGCCACAATATTGGGTTTATTACTTTCAGAAAAACGGCTATGCAGTTATTGACTGCTTGAGAAAAAAAATATGGAACAATGACAAAGTAGAGCCTTGGTACGCTCAGAATATCTTGATTTTTGTTAAACAAGAATACTTGTCGGGATATCCGAGGTTAGTAAATGAATATCAAAATACCGATATAAATCAATTAGCCATCGTCCATCCCAAGATTTATTTTTACAGTTTGCAAACTGCTAGAAATGCGGCACATAATTTACAATCAGAAAGTGTCAAACAAGTTACAGCATCGCCACAATTGGCAGATCGACCTTTGGTATCTGTGATTATTCCCTGCTACAATCAATCTCATTTTTTGGTGGAAGCAGTAACTAGCGTGATTAACCAAACTTACAAAAATTGGGAAATTATCATTGTCAACGACGGCAGCTTAGATAGTACCAGCACAGTTGCCAAAAATTTAATATTAGCAAATTCCCAATATCAAATTACTCTTGTAGAACAAACAAATCAAGGGCTTTCAAGTGCTAGAAATGCGGGCATAGCAACCGCAAACGGTGAATACATCATGCCTTTAGATGCCGATGATATCCTAGCTGAAAACGGCTTGACTGACCTTTTAGAAATATGTTTAAAATCAAATGTACCTTGCGTAGCCTTTGGTTCTTATCAAATGTTTGGCACTGAAAATCGCATAGTACCAAGTTACGAGTTGTATTCGTCCGAAAATATCAAGAAATCTAACATGATTCATCCGTCTTCACTTTATCACAAATCTATTTTGGATTTGGTCAGCGGGTACAAAGTTGGGATGAAGGAAGGTTACGAAGATTGGGAGTTTTGGGTGAACTGCCACAAGCACAATATTCCCTTTTTGGGAACGAGAGAAGTCGTTGTCAATTATCGGCGTTCCCAGGGTTCTATGTTGGCTAAAGCTCAGCAATATCATCAAAAGTTGGTAGCACAAATTGTTTGTTACAACCGGGAACTTTACGATATGGAAAGCGTGAATAGTGCTGAAAAGCTATTGGGACAAATCGCAAGTTAATCTGGATTCTTTATTCTGTAGTCCGCAAAAACAAACTTTGTTTGTGTAGTAGCGACTTATGTTCGCTGGAAAAAGAGGGTTCTTAAAGCGAATTTGATATGACATCCAAAAAACGCTTAACCTGTTTTTCCCAAGTCCAATCCAGCATAAAGTTAGCCGCAGCTAAACCGATCCGTTTTGCTTCTTCGCGATTAGTATAAACTTGCTCCAAAGCCTCGACAACTTCTGCAACATCCGACTCTCCCCAACCTTCTACACCGGGAAAATGAGCAGTCGGTTTAACTCGTCCCTGATGCGGTAAAGGATAGCAAATGTGGCTGTAAATTAAGTCTAAATGACCAGTATTTGCTGATAAAATAGTAGGAATTCCGCAGGCCATACTTTCCATTGCGACTAAATTAGTGCCGCCTTCGCAGCGGTTGGCGAAAACAGCGCAGTCGGCTTCTCGCAAAATTTGTCCAGAGAGGTGATTGGGTATTAAGCCGATGTCGATAAAAGAGTCAACTGGCAAACCGTTGGCTGCTAACCATTGGGAAATTCCTAAACTTCCGTCGCGGTTGATATTAGGAAATCCCGCAACGTTTCCGGTTTGTTCCATTCCCAACATATATTGAGGCCAAAAGTTGTGCCACGCTGTTAGTAACAGCGCTTCTGGATGTTTGGCGCGAAATTGTTTGAAAGCGGCAATTACAATGTCTTGGCCTTTGCGATATTCTAGTTTGCCACCGGAGAAAATTACGAAGCGATCGCCAAATAGATTAGATTTGGGTGCAGGATGGAAAATTGTCGGGTCAATGCCTTGATTTACCATCGCTACATTAGTCAAGCCGCAGCTTCGCAAAACATCGGCATTCCAGTTAGAACCGGCGACAATCACGCTATATTTTTTGGCTTTTTCTACGGCTTCTGCTGTGATGTGCGTGTCTTCAAAAAATATGACTCCTACTTGACAAGCGCTGGTAAGTTGATTCTCTACTCCAGACGTTACTAAATTATTCCCCAAACCGTAAAGTACGGGAAAGTTGCAGGCTATTTGTTTTTCAGAATTCGCGGTTACTAATTCCTGAAAATCTCTCTGCTTTTCTATTAGGGGCAATAACAGCGATTTGTGCAGCGGATTGAGCGATTCTGAGGTGATGGATGGGGGTGCTAAAAGTGCAACTTCCCAGGCGGGATTTCGCAGCAGTTGCAGTGTTAAATTCATGCCGTAAATTCCCCAGCCGCTGGTGATGCTGAGCGGCCAACTGATGCCGATTCCTGTTGTTTTTGGCGGGGTTTCTGGGGGGATATTTTGAGGGATTAGCAGGGGCGGTGTGTTGGTTTCCTGCCCTTGGGAAGTATAAATTAGCTGTTCTAGGGCTGCTTTTACCCGATCGCAAACTCCATCCCAATCCCCCGGTTTTTGCTGGCGAAACAGCCGCGCCGTCGGATACCAAGGGCTATCTTCGCGCTGCAACATCCACCGCCAATCCGGCGTAAAACACAGCAAAATCCATACCGGTTTGCCCAAAGCACCGGCTAAATGCGCTACAGCAGTATCAACAGAAATTACTAAATCCAGTTGCGATATCACCGCCGCAGTATCAGCAAAATCGTTCAAATTGTCGCTCAAATCGATCGCGGAAGTTTGAGTCAACAAAGTACGATCGCCCGCCGATAATTCTTTCTGAAGACTGTAAAAACTTACGCCCGGAATATCAAACAATTTCAGAAAATAGCTTAAATAACTCGATCGCACAAAATCCTTCAAATGTTCCGAACTTCCCGCCCACACAATCCCCACTTTGAAATTGCGATTCCCTACGGGATAGCTGCGCTTCACGGAGTTTAGGGAAAATTGCCAATTCGGCGGCGCTGCTAAATAAGGAACATTTGCCGGTATATTTTCTAAAGTTGTTCCCAGAATGTGCGGCAAACTCATCAGCGGTATTTGCACTTGAAA
Organism: Microcoleus sp. S1D4; assembly: GCF_036700765.1. Lineage (NCBI taxonomy): Bacteria > Bacillati > Cyanobacteriota > Cyanophyceae > Oscillatoriales > Microcoleaceae > Microcoleus > Microcoleus sp. S1D4. The sequence goes on along the minus strand of NZ_JAUBPP010000008.1, from coordinate 12,593 downwards.
ATCGGACAATTCGTCCATCCGCACCGCCACTTGCTCGATGCCAGGAATCTGCTTGAACAAACGCTTCAATTCTTGATAGCAAGAAAGGATAACTTTGCCGCCTTTTTGCTGCACGATTGCCGCGTAGCGCACAAACTGAATTGCGTCACCCAAACCTTGTTCGCAGCGAATCAAAATAGTTTTAGAATGCAAATCTGAACCGTCCCAAATCGGCCGATCGAAATTCAACCACTGTATTTTTTTTGATTGATCGGTTTGCCAGCGCCATTCGTACTCGGCAAAACCGCGCTGCAAGTCACCTGTTAATAACAGCGCCAAGGATAAATTGAAGTGAGCTTTAGCACAATTTTCATCGAAACTAATAGCTTGATTGTAACATGAAATTGCCCGGTCTACTTCCTGCTTTGCTTCTAAAACAGTACCTAAATTATTCAGCGCTTCTACATAATTTGGCTGTAAGGCTATGGCTTTTTCTAAGCTGACCAAAGCTCGATCGAATTGGTGCATTTCTAAGAATAGATTTCCCAGGTGATAATGCCCTGCGGCGCTGTCAGGTTCTATCTCAATTGACAGACAATAAAGGCGTTTAGCTTCTTCTAGCTGATTTGTTGCTTGCATGGCCGCGCCCAAATTTACGATGGCCGGCACGTAATTGGCATTGATGGAAAGTGCTTGATTAAAACAGGCGATCGCACTTGAAAAATTGCCCTGCTGCTGGAGTATCGCGCCGAGATTGTTGAGAGCTTTGACGTAAATGGGATTTAGGGCGATCGCCTTTTGGAAACAAGATATAGCATCGTCTATACGGCCCTGAGTTTGCAGCAAAATACCAAAGTTATTTTGGGATAGAGCGCAGTTCGGGTCGATTTCGATTGCGCGCTGATAATATTTTGCAGCACCTGTTAAATCGCCTGTTTGGTGCAGCGCAACCGCTAAATTGGTGGTGACTTCGACCGAATTTGGCTGCAAAACTAAAGCATTTTCAAAATACGCGATCGCCTCAATAAATTTTCCTTGCGACTTCAGCAGATTTCCCAAATCGAACTGTTGCTTAGCCAAGTCAAAATTAAGCTGAGTTTCTATTATTGGTTGAGATTCCTGATGCTGAGCAACTCTTTCTCGGAGCGCCAAACCAACCACTTCTAAAACTCCTTCCCAATCTTGCGCTGTTGACTGACGAAACAGTCGCGCCGTCGGATACCAAGGGCTATCTTCCCGTTCCAACATCCACCGCCAATCTGGCACAAAACACAGCAAAATCCACAGGGGTTTGCCCAAAGCACCGGCTAAGTGCGCCACAGAAGTATCTACAGAAATGACTAAATCCAGAGCCGATATTGCAGCCGCTGTATCGGCAAAGTCGTGCAAATAAGAGCTTAAATCTGTAACGGGCATTTGATCCAACAAAGCGCGTTCTTTTGCTGTCACTTCCTTTTGCAAACTGTAAAAATCTGCTCCGGGAATATCTAATATTTTGGCCAACAAATTGAGCGGAAACGAGCGCACTTTATTTTGTGAATTGTTAGTATTGCCACACCAGACAATCCCTACTTTTAAATTAGTAGTTTGCTTGAAAGTAAATTCCCCGCCGGGAGGCGGAGCTAAATAAGGAACCTGGGCGGGTATATTTTCTAAGGTTGTTCCCAGGAGGTGCGGCAAACTCATGAGGTGCGCGCGAACTTGAAAATCCGGCGCTGCTTCTGGACTAATTATCAACTGATCGATTCCCGCCACTCCTGCAAACAAGCGCTGCAAGTGCGGCAAACACCAAACAATTACCCGACCGCCTTTTTGCTTGACTAATTCTGCGTAGCGGATAAATTGAATTGCATCGCCCAAACCCTGTTCCGGGCAAAGCAAAATTGTTTTTCCATCCAAATCTTTGCCGTCCCAAATCGGCTGGAGAAAGTTGTATTGCGGGAACTGTTTTTTTTCAACAACCAGCCGCGATTCGTATTCTGTAAAACCACGTTTAAAATCTCCCGCCAGCAGCAATGCTAAAGCTAAATTTAGGTGAGATTCGGGGTTGGCGATATTGAATTCAACTGCTCGATCGTAATAGGTGACAGCATCTGCAAATTGTCCGCTTTGGTGCAGAATGTTTCCCAAACCGTTGAGGGAATTGAGATAACCGGGTTTGAGTTCGATCGCCCGATTGTAACAATCCATCGCCTCCGCCGTTTTTCCCGCTTCCTCAAAAGCTTTAGCGAGATTGTTCAAAGCTTCGGGAAAGTCGGATTTCAGGCTCAAAGCTTGGTGGTAGCAGGCGATCGCATCTTGAATTTTACCTTGTTTGTGCAAGACAATTGCCAGATTGCAGCGAGCGCCCGCACTGGCGGGAAATTTCTCAATCGCTTGCTGGCAAAAGACTAGAGCCTCATCTAACTTATCTTGGTTTGACAGCCAATTCCCAAAAGCCAGATCGGTTGCTGCCAAATCGGGTTGCAGCGCCAGAGCTCGTTCGTAATAGGCGATCGCATCTGCAACTCGGCCCTGCCGGATCGAGGCGTATGCTAAGTTGTGCAAAGCGTCGAAATAATTGGGATCGAGCTCGATCGCCCGTTCGTAATTTGCGATCGCGCGATCGTAATCCGCGCCCGATTCCTCCCCTTGTTTCTCCAAAGCAATTCCCAAATTCAAATAAGCCGCCGCGCAAGCAGGATTGACTTGAATCGCTTGCTGGTAAAGCGAGCAAGCCTCCGCCAGCTTCCCTTCTTCTTCCCGCAGCAGCCCCAAATTAATCATCGCTTCGGCACAATTGGGGTTCAAAGACAGCGCCCGCTGGTATTGTGCGATCGCCTCTGCTTTCTCCCCTGCTTCCGCCAGCGCGCTGCCCAAATTGCTCGCAGTTTCCGCCAAATTCCCGTCGATTTCTAGCGCTTTTTTGTAGTGCGCGATCGCCTCTGTCAAGCGCCCGACGTGCTGTTTGACAACGCCTAAATTGCTGTGGGCGGCGGCGTAATTTGGATCGATCCGTAGCGCCCGCTCGTAACATTCGATCGCACCGCCAAAATTGCGCTGCACCTGCAAATTTCGGCCAGAGCGAAACTCTGCATCCGCCGCCGCCGAAGGCACGTAGGCTGCGGAAACCAGGCGGCCCAGAGATTGCGCCACCCGGTCAAAAACGCCCTCCCAGTCGCCCCGCTGAGCCTGCCGGAACAGCCGCGCCGTCGGATACCAAGGACTGTCTTCGCGCTCCAACAGCCACCGCCAATCCGGCGAAAACGCCAGCAAAATCCACACCGGTTTACCCAAAGCGCCCGCCAAATGGGCGACAGCGGTATCGACGGCTATCACTAAATCCAATTCGGCGATCGCAGCAGCAGTATCGGCCAAATCCCCAAAATCCCAGCTCAAATCGACGATTGGAGTTCGATTCAACAGCGCGCGATCGACCTCAGAAACCTCTTTCTGCAAGCTGTAAAAACTTACCCCCGAAACGTCCAAAAGCGGTAGAAACTGACTTAAACTGCAAGAACGCTGCATATTTTTGCGGTGTTTGGGATTCCCCGCCCAGACAATCCCAACTTTCAAATTTCTTCCCGGCAAAAGCCCAAATTTAGCACCCGCATTCCCAGATAAATAAGCAGTATTTGCCGGGATTGTTTCCACCGTTGTACCCAGAACATAGGGCAAACTCAACATCGGCACTTGCACGTCAAATTCCGGCAGCGGCTCGCCTCTAACTATTAGCAAATCAATCCCGTCAACCGTTGCAAACAAACGTTGCAATTGCGGATAACAGCCAACAATTACCCTACCGCCTTTATTCTTTACAATCGCAGCGTAGCGGATAAACTGAATCGAATCGCCCAAACCTTGTTCGGCGTGCAGCAAAATAGTTTTTCCCTGCAAATCGGAACCATCCCACAGCGGCCGGTATTCTCTCGCCGCCACTGTATTTCCCGGCCCAGCTAAAAAACAGGAATGACCGATTTTAAATTCATTAATTTTCCAGCGCCACTCGTACTCCGCCAGACCATTTTCCAAATCTCCCGCCAACAGCAAAGCCAAGGACAAATTGAGGTGAGCGCTAGCATGATCTGGATTCAAAACAATCGCCCGTTTGTAGCAGGCGATCGCCTCTTCTACCGCGCCTTTTTCCAGAAAAGTCCTGCCTAAATTGTTAATAGCTTCCACAAAATCCGGCAGCAATTCGAGAGCTTTGTGATAATATTCTAGGGCATCTTCTAAATTGCCTTGTTCTTGCAAAACAGTTGCCAGATTGTTGTAAGCTTCCCAACTGTGTGGGTTAATTTCCAGCGCCCGCCGGTAGAGGTTAACAGCCTCTAAAAGTTCGCCCTTTTCTTGCAGCGCCACCGCTAAATTTATCAGTGCGGGTACGAAATCAGGATCTGCGACGAGGGCTTGTTCGTAATATGCGATCGCCTCTGCGACTTGACCTTGCTCCTCAAAAATTTTTGCCAAATTGTAAGCTGTTTGAGGAATATTTGGATCGAGGGCTAAAGCTTCTCGGTAATGCGGAATAGCTGCATCTAACTCGCCATTTTCTTGTTTGAGAAAACCATAATTAATCCGGGCTTGCACGCAATTTGGATCGAGAAATATGATTTGTTCGTAAAGGGCGATCGCCTCTTGCTTGTCGCCTGTTTCCATCAACTTTTCGGCTTGCTGCAACATATCCTCTAAAACAACCGAATTTTCCCCATTAGCCGCCCTAGTAATAGATGTTTCAATTGGCGGCATTTGCTCGATTGCTACGCGGTTGGCCAGCGCTTCGCCCGCTGTCAAAAATATTTTTTGGCTATCCTCAACCAAGCTAGGATTTGTCATTTCCAGCGCTGCAGCATCGACTGTCTTTGCGAGAGACAAATTTTTAGTATTATCCTCGGAATAAGTAGTAGAATTGGCGATCGCCAACAAACTCAAAGCCGCCTGCACATCCTGAAACAATTCTTGCCAATTTTGTGGCTGACTTTGACGAAAAAGCCTAGCAGTTGGATACCAAGGATTGTCTTCGCGATCCAGCAGCCAGCGCCAGTCAGGTGCAAAAGAAAGCAGCACCCAAACCGGTTTTCCCAAAGCACCAGCCAAGTGCGCGACAGAAGTATCGACACTAATCACCAAATCCAGTTGAGATATAGCAGAAGCCGTATCAGCCAAGTCGTTCAGGTGCGGACTTAAATCCGGCACCAAGTGATGGTTGAGCAAAGTGCGATCGCTCTCGGACAAGTTTTTTTGTAAACTATAAAAAGCGATTCCCGCCACCTCAAACAACGGAATAAAATCGCTCAAACTGCAAGATCGCTGATTGTCTTTCCGCCTGGTTGGATTCCCCGCCCACACAATTCCCACCTTAAATTTGGCATCAGAAGCCAGCGCAAACTTGCACTCAGCAGGCGGAGTCAAATAAGGAATATTTGCGGGTATTGTTTCGAGAGTTGTCCCCAAAATTCTGGGTAAACTCATCAGCGGTGCGTGAACGTCAAATACTGGTAAACCCTCAAAACTAACTGATAAATATTCAATGCCGGCAACAGTCGCAAACAACCGCATCAGTTCTGGATAGCAAGCCACGATGACTTTAGCGCCTCGGCTGCGAAGAATCGGGGCGTAGCGAATAAACTGAATCGAATCGCCCAAGCCTTGCTCGACGTGCAGTAAAATAGTTTTAGAATGCAAATCCGAACCATCCCAAAGCGGCTGTAGAAATTGCCTCGGTTGTAGTGTCGAAGTGCGCCACCGCCACTCGTATTCAGCAAAACCGCGCTGATAATCTCCGAACAACAGCAAAGTTAAACTAAATTCGAGGTGTGCGGTGGCGTTGTCTGGCTGCAATTCTAAGGCTCGACGGTGACAGTAAAAAGCCTCTTGAAAATTGCCTAAATCTACCAATGCGTGTCCGAGGTTGTTAATAGCATCCACGAAGTCAGGCTTGAAGCTTAATGCTTGTCGGTAGTGGTCTAGGGCTGCTTTTGTCTTGCCTTGTTCGTGGTAAAATGCTCCGATATTATTTTGCGCGTCGGGATTTTGCGGTTCTATTTCTACAGCTTGCTGGTAGCAGTTGAGAGCTTCGGTTAATTTATTTTGTTGCTGCAAAACTCTGCCCAATCCTAGCAGAGAATATGTTAATTTAGGATTTATTTTTAAAGCGTGCAAATAACAGGTCGCTGCATCGTCGAATTGATTTTTTTCTGTAAAGATTTTACCTAAATTGTGGGCGGCTTCAACCAGGTTTGGGTCGAGTTTAAGCGCTGCTTGGTAATATACAATTGCCGCGTCTGTTTCGCCTAATTGCTGTTTGAGCCAGCCCAATTTATTGCAGGCGAGTGCGGAATTTGGCTGTATTTTGATAACTTGTTCGTAACTGGCGATCGCCCTTTGATATTCGCCAACATCCAGCAAAACATGGGCTTTATTTAAATGTGCTTCTACAAAATCGGGGTTTTGGGCGATCGCGCGATCGTAAAAGTCGATCGCCTCAGCAACTTTTCCCTGCTGTCTCAGCGCTATTCCCAACAAACAAAGCACGTTTGCTGACTCCGGCTCGACTTCTACGATTTGCCGGTACAAATTTTCAGCTTCTAACAAACGCCCAGCTTGGTGATGTTCCCAAGCTCTTTTCAAACAGTCTTCAGCACTCTGTTTAACGGCAGATTTTTGCAGTTTTTTCTTAGAAGCCATAGTTATCTTTGTTGTTTGGGAGTTCGCTAACTTGTAATTACCAACTGATTCTAATTTGTTAACTATTCCTTCCTTTCTTCTTCCCTGGAAGTATTTATGCAGAGAGCTTTCGCATCAAAGTGCCGAATATTACTAGAAACCAGAAAAATATCCAAGCCAGCAGGAATTTCGCACTTCTAAAAAACCCTTCTTAAACACTCTATATGCTCCTTCCTCCTGATGACCAATAACTAATAACCAATAACTAATAACCAATAACCAATAACCAATAACCAATAACCAATAACTAATGACTAATGACTACTGACTACTGACTTCTACCCTAACAAACAAGCTGCTGGAAAAATCAGATATTCTAAGAAAAACAACTTCCAGATAAACTGATAAAAATCCGCAATTTCTTTTTGCTCATCCAAATCAACTTTTGCGCTCCAAAACCACATCAAACCCAAAGCCGTCAAATGAGAAACTGCCAAAAATATTAAATTAACATTAGACAAAACAATGACTCCCGCCACAGTCGCGCCCAAATAGCAAACTGTCAACACCCAGCGAGACAAATTAAAGACTGCCGGCTTGCCCAGCTCAATCGTAAACGTAGTAATATTGTATTGCTTGTCGCCTTCCATATCGGGGATATCTTTGAAAATGGCGATCGCAAAAGTAAACACCACCACAAACACCGTCAGCACCCAAACTTCCGCAGGAATCGCAAAAGACACACTATCCAAACTCCAGCCCGAAAAAGCGCTTTTCGCCCTTCCCAAACCCAACACCCAATTAAAGTGTAAAAATAACCCTAGATTTACGATCGCGCCCCGCACCGTAAAAATGCACAGCGCCGCCCAAAAAGGAAACCGTTTCAGCCGAATTGGCGGTAGAGAATAAGCAGTCCCGATCGCCAAACTAACACCAACTGTAGCCAGCAAAAACGGCCCTTGCAAAACAGCAGTCAAAATTGCCAAAATTCCCGTTACAGCTACAATTAATTCCCCTGTTTTTTGAGAAAAGGCCCCAGAGGCGATCGGCAAATACGGCTTATTGATTTTATCAATTTCCACATCTTCTAACTGGTTCAATCCCACAATATAAATATTGCCGCAAATGCAAGCCAACCAAGCACAAGCTAGGGGCAAAAATATAGGATTCACAAACAGTTGTGCGCTTTGGGCGATCGCGTACAAAGCCAGCACGCTCAACGTAGTCCCCACAATCGTATGCGGCCGAGAAAACTCCCAAAATGCCCTCACCCAGCTTTGCGGAGCCGAGCCATCTTGATCTTTATCAATCCAAGACTTATCAATCGAATCGTTGCCCATAAATCCCACAACCGCACCAGAAATAATATTAAGTAAAGTGGAAATTATCCACCTTACTTAATTGAACTTGTAGCCAGAAATATCATCGACCGAACCCTCTTCCTTCTTCCCTCTTCCTGATGACGTTGGACGGAAAAATCGCGGGGGGACAGCACTAATGACTAATAACTAATGACTAATAACTAATGACTAATGACTAATGATATCAAATCCGGTAGCATTGGAATGATTCAGATATATATTCTCGGACTCTGTGTACTCTGTGTACTAATAAGGTTCAATCATTCCGATGCAAGCGGAAACGATATGACTAATGACTAATGACTAATGACTAATGACTAATGACTAATGACTAATGACTAATGACTAATGACTCATGACTAATGACTAATGACTAATGACTAATGACTTCTGACTAATGACTAATGACTAATGATTTATTTTACAGCACAAATCAGTCCGAAACGAATCAATCCGCTCTGATATCCCCGGCTCATCAATCCGAGAGCGAGTGCAGCTTGAATCGTCGTCCAACCGCTCGTCAGCAAACCCCAAATTGCGTTCGGAGTCAAAGCAGAATCGATCACCACATCCCAAAACGGAGCAACTGCTTTTGACCAATCAGCGCTGCGAATATTTGTAAAAGGCAAACTGCGGACAATTTCCTCATATTCCGGCAAAGAAATCACGTAAGGTAAAGCATAAACCCGGTAAATTTCTGCCAACTCCTTTCTCTCTGCATCAGTTAATTCTCCCGCCGTTTCTCCCACCGGGCGGTGACACCAAGTTGCTAACATCAAAGTTCCTCCCGGCTTGAGCACGCGACAGCATTCCTGCAAAAACTTAATTTTGTCGGGCATATGTTCGCCACTTTCGAGGGACCAAACTAAGTCGAAGGACTCGTCAGGAAAAGGCATATTCAAAGCATCTGCTACTAAAAAGTTAACATTGCTTTCGAGTCCTGCAATTTTAGCGCGTTCAGTCGCTCTGTTGGCCTGTACCGGACTCAGGGTGATGCCGGTGGCCATCACGCTAGCGCCCGTTTTGTTTTCTGCGGTCGATCGCCCAAAATCTCGATCGACCTCACCATCCGACTTTAAATTATTTTGGGCGATCGAACTAAACTTTTGAGTCAAATAAAGCGTGCTACCGCCGATTCCGCAACCGACATCTAAAATGCGGTAAGGTTCGCAGAGTGCCTTCTCTGACGGTACTCCAGCCTCGCCTAGCAATTCTTCGATCAAATCTATCTGAGCCTGTCGGCGCTCTTTTTTCAAATTCCCATCCGCGCCGTAGTAACCGTGGTGCATATGTTCGCCCCACACCTGTTCCCACAAACCGCTAGAAGCGTCGTAGAGTTCCTGAATTTGCTGGTAAAGTGTTGATGTCATCGCCAGATCGCAAGTTATTAAAGGAATTCTACCGTTATTTTCCCGATGTTGTCATGGAATGTGGCGATTTGGTGCGATCGGTCGATCGGCATTCCCCAGACCGAGATATCCTTATTTATACCCCTGGATAGATTTGTCGGTTTCCTCTCAAATCGAAAAATCTCAAATCTCAAATCGATTTGTCGATTCCCTCTAAAATCTACAATCTACAATCTAAAATCTAAAATCTAAAATCGAATGACTGTCTCGCGAACCATTGCTTTGGGCTTTCTCGCCGTCATCGCCGCAGGTGCTCTACTACTGATGATGCCTTTTTCCACAATCGATGGAACTTGGAACAATCCCATCACAGCACTCTTCACCTCGACTTCCGCTGTTTGCGTCACAGGCTTGTCGGTTGTGGATGTCGGAAAACATTACTCTTTTTGGGGACAACTGTGCCTAGTTTTACTGGTGCAAATAGGAGGCTTGGGCTACATGACAGCCACGACTTTCTTGCTGCTGTTATTGGGCCGCCGCTTTGGCTTGAAAGACAAAATTGCCCTGCAACAATCTCTCGACAAATCCGGGCTAGCCGGCGTAGTACAACTCGTGCAGTCAATTCTAGCAACAACGCTTTTGTTTGAATTAACAGGAGTGTTTTTGCTGATGTCGGTTTTCGTCCCCCAATACGGATTTAAAGAGGGCGTGTGGTCGGCCATATTTCACAGCGTTAATGCCTTTAACAACGCCGGCTTTAGCCTCTACTCAGATAATTTGATCGGCTACATCAATTCGCCTATTGTTAACTTCACTGTCGGCGGTTTAATCATATTTGGGGGAATCGGCTATCAAGTAATTATGGAAATGTACCTGTGGGTGCGAGATCGGTTCAACAAAAGCCCTATCTGCACAGTTTTTTCCCTAAATTTCAAAGTCGTTACCAGTACAACTGCCGTTCTTTTAATTTTAGGAACGCTAGCCTTTTTGGTGCTGGAATACAACAACCCAGCAACTTTCGGTCCTCTCAATTTTCCGCAAAAGGTGATGGCAGCTTGGTTTCAATCTGTTACTCCCCGCACGGCGGGATTCAATACAATTGACATTGGCAAAATGAGCGAAGCCGCGCTATTTCTGACTATCGCGCTGATGTTTATCGGCGCCAGTCCTGGCAGTACCGGCGGCGGAATCAAAACCACAACTTTTAGGATATTGTTTTGCTGTACCACAGCAGTTATCGAAGGTCAGGAAGATGTGGAGTGCTATCAGCGTCAAATCCCGCCAGCAATGATTCTGAAAACCATTAGCGTAGTCTTCGGTTCCCTGTTGGTCGCGTTCACATCTGCAATTTTAATCGAGCTGACCAATCCCCAAGTAGAATTTATCGCAGCGCTGTATGAAGCAGTTTCAGCTTTTGCCACGGTCGGTCTTTCCACAGGGATTACAGCCAAGCTTTCAGCGATCGGTAAGTTGATTTTGATTGCTACAATGTACATAGGTCGGGTTGGAGTGCTGCTGCTGATGAGCGCTGCATTCGGCGACCCAAAACCCAGGTCTTTTAAGTATGCTGAGGAAAGTTTGTTAGTGGGATAAAAAAATCCTGCCTACTTCCTGATAATCTAAACAATGGGTGACAACCCAAATCAACTTTTACTATTTAGTCACAAATCAAAAGGAGGCGGCGCTGTCTTTGCTACAATTTAAAAAGCAAGACTTTCAGCGCTGGATATTGAGTGAACCTGTCATCTTTGAATTTTTTTAGCGGTTTGCGCGTCGATAACAAGCAGTTTGCAGTTATTGGTTTGGGACGCTTTGGCAAAGCTGTGTGTTCGACCCTGCATGACTTGGGTTACGAAGTTCTCGCGGTTGACACCGACGAAAAAAAAGTAGCTCAAGCTTTGAACGATCGTATAGCTGCTCACGTTTTACAGTTAGATTCTACTGAGCCTAGCGCTCTTAGGGGAGCAGGTATATTTGAATTTGAAACGGTGATTGTGGCGATCGGCAATTACCTAGCAGAAAGCATTACCACCACCCTAAATCTTAAGGAAGGCGGGGTAAGTCACGTAATAGCTAAAGCTTCCTCGGAAACTCACTTGAAAATTTTGAAAAAAGTCGGCGCAGATCATGTGGTTTTTCCAGAACGAGAAATGGGCCACTCTTTGGCCCGAATTCTTACAAAACCCAGCATTTTAGAACGCTTTGATCTCGACCCAGATCACAGCATAGTTGAGTTGCTCGTTCCAGAAAAGTTTGACGGTAAAACAATTTCGGATTTGGAACTCCGGCGCAGGTATGGTTTGAACTTGCTAGCAGTCGGTCGCACCGACAAGTTCGAGATCAATCCGCAGCCGAGCCAACGTTTGAGCAAGGGCGAGGTGATGGTAGTAATTGGTTCTAATAAAGATATCAATCGCTTACCAATTTAACAGCTCGCCATTTTACTCGCTCAATATGTAGTAGGATGCTTGTGGCGCACGTTATATTGTCTCCGCTCGAACCACAAGCTTTATCTTCTAATTTTTAACCGAAATATCTAACTTGAATTTCACCAATTTTGGGGTTGTTTCTTTCGTTGCGACCCTGTAAAAATATAGTGAAAATTTCAACCACCAAGTCGTAGCACCCGACAATAGAGCTTCGGCAAATCTAAAAGCCGTCGCCCTAAAAATTCAGCCTGCATTCAAAATATTTTGCAGGTAAGCTCTAGCCACAATCAGCACCGCCACAACTAAAGCGAGTTTAATAGGCCAAGGACACACCGCCACCAACCAAATTAACGAACACACTCCAACAATTGCAGCTAGCGGAGCCGGAATCCCGTCTAGCGTTCTGTTGTCAGTCCCGGCAGTCACCCACCAAGCAATCAAGCAGACAGTCAACGGAATCAAGCAACTTACGAGCATGGTTTTTACCTCATCTATTTTTGATATTTGAAATATGAGCCTATTGTAACGATACATCAAATTTTAGGCAAGGCACCATTAATTGCGATAAAATTTCAGGTTAAAGAATTAATAAGCAAAAACAAGATTTTTTTAATTTTTAGCCAAAGATCTATCCAAAGGCAGATTTAAGTGGGAATCAGGTAAAATATGCGTATTTTTTAGTGTGAATAAGTAGTGATGAATTGTGATGGGCCCTGATTTGCATATAGCTTTTCAAGCTCTTATATGAGGTACTAAGCTGAGACGCAGCTAGATTGTATAATATAAAAAAATAAGCAATCATTAGTTATAGTGTATGCCAGCCAAAAATC
>NZ_JAUBPP010000007.1:136565-252270 GCF_036700765.1 Microcoleus sp. S1D4 | reverse complement strand
AACGTCTTAAGTTTAACTCCAATTAGGTAACTTAATGTTTTGTTACATAGATAGTTTTTTTCCCGCCTACCTACTTAATGTTAACAGTCAACAGTCAACAGTTAACAGTTAATAGTGAATTTACTATTCCGATAAAGAGATAATTTGATATCAATTATAGTGTTATATTAATTGCATGAAGTTCAAAAAACTGATTGAGCATTTCAAACGTCAACCCATCGCCATCCGGCAATATATAATCACAAATCCTCCCTGGATGACAGGTGCTTTAGCAGGCGTAGTTTCTGTACTAATGCTGCACTTGGGAATGTGGAAACCCCTAGACTATTTAGGATACAAAACACTATTTGAAATTCGAGAATCGGGAATTTTGCCAAATCCAGGGTGGGATTCGAGAATTGCCGTAATTGCGATCGAACCCCAAAGCTTGCAGGAATACGGTAAATTTCCTTGGCCGCGCAATCGCTACGCCGAATTGCTGCAGGCGCTGAAAAAATCTCCCCCCACAGCAATTGGCTTCGACATTCTTTTTCTCGATCCGAGTCCGAAAGATGATATTTTAGCGGAGGCGATCGCCGCCAATGGCAAAGTTGTACTCCCGAGAACCACCAAAGAAGAACCAGTAGCATCTTTAAAAGCAGTAGCCGCAGGTGTCGGACACATAATGCACGAGGCCAACAGCGACGGCATTAGCCGCGATTCAACAATGTTTCTGGGATCTATTCCTAATTTCGGTTTAGCAATGGTTCAGAGGTATAATGCTGCTAACCCGCAAAATCCTGTATTGCTGCCGCAGCCAGAAAATATGCAAGACCAAAAAGTCTGGATTAACTGGCCAGGGAAAACAAAAAATCTACCAACCTACGCTTTTGTTGATGTTGTAAAAGGTAGAATTCCTGAAAATGCTTTCGCGAATAAATTAGTCTTAGTTGGTGTCGTCGCTACCGGTGTCGATCAGATATCTACCCCTCTCAACAAAACTACGGCTGGGGTTTATTTATATGCGGCGTTGATTGACAATTTACTCGATCGACGCTTGCTGCAGCGGCTACCGGTACTGTTAGAATTTTTTTTATTGTTGGGAATTGGGCCGCTGACGGCTTTGGTTCTGTGCAACCGAGGTGTTAAAGAGAGAATTGCGATCACCCTCGGTTTACCTGTCGTTTGGATTGCCGCCGCTGCTGTATTATTTAGCTACTATTTTTGGTGGATTCCCATTGCCGCACCCATCGGCACTTTAATATTATCAAGCACTGCTTTGCAACTGCGGGAACAATACGAAAAACAGCAGTTAATGAGGTTGTTTGAAAAGCACGTCGCCCCCGAAACTGCTCAGCTTATTTGGAAGCGCAAAGCGGAGATATTTGAACAAGGAGAACTCGAACCTCAAGAACTTACAGCAACTGTGCTGTTTATGGATATTCGCAGTTTTACTTCGATTTCTGAAAAAATGCCCGCGCGGGATTTACTCACCTGGCTGAACAATTATTTAGAAGCGATGACTGACTGTATTATGGATCACGGCGGCGTTGTCGATAAATACATCGGCGATGCAATTATGGCAGTTTTTGGAGTGCCTTTTTGCCAAACAGAATATCCCGCAATTCAACAAGATGCTTTGAATGCAGTTGCGGCTTGCATCGCCATGCACGAAAAACTGAACGAAATTAACCAGAAGCTGAGAATTGAACGCAAACCTTTAATTAAGTTTGGCATAGGTTTGCATACCGGACAGTTAATTGCTGGTAGCGTTGGCGGTTCCCGGCGTTTGAATTATTCTGTGATCGGCGATGCTGTCAATGTTGCCGCTAGATTGGAGGCGATGAATAAGCAAATTGTTTCTGACAGTCCTTTTAATTTGTTGGTGACGGGGAAGACTTTTGATTACGTGTGCGATCGCTACGAAGGCCAAAAAGTAGGATCGATTCAATTACGGGGCAAACAAGAAGAGACTGTGGTTTATGCTATTTTGGGCGAAAAGTAATAGTTATTAGTTATTGGTTATTGGTTATTGGTTATTAGTTATTGGTTATTAGTCATTAGTCATATCGTTTCCGGTTGCATCGGAATGATTTAACCGGCGCTAGAACACAGAGTACACAGAGTCCGAGAATATATATCTGAATCATTCCGATGCAACCGGATTTGATATCATTAGTCAGTAGGGGCGGTGGATGGTGCGGGCCCGCCCTTCTTCTTAACAGCCAACAGCCAACAGCCAACAGTCAACAGTCAACAGTCAACAGCCAGCAGTCAACAGCCAGCAGGAAACAGTCAACAGCCAACAGTCAACAGTCAACAGTCAACTAACCCAACCCTTCAATCAACAAATTGCGAGCACTTTTTAACGCTTCCGGCAACTTACTAACATCACGTCCGCCAGCTTGCGCCAAATTAGGCCGCCCGCCTCCTTTTCCGCCACAAAGTTGAGCAATTCCCCCGATAAACTTGCCAGCTTGCAATCCTTTTTTATTGACTTCTGGACTAAAAGCTGCTACTAAACTTACCTTATCCGGTTCAGGAATTGAGGCCAAAACTACCGCAGCATTTCCTAATTTTTGCTGCAATCTTTCCGCCGCAGTTTTCAGCGCTTCTGTATCCACATCACCCAATTGAGCTACAATGATTTTGAATTCACCGAGATCCTCAGCCGCATTTAGTAACTGGTCAGATTTCGCGATCGCCAATTCCGACTTTACAGCAGCCAACTGTTTCTGAGTATCCTTCAACTCGTTTTGCAAATTAGTAATCCGGTTGGGTAACTCTTCCGGCTTCGCCTTAAATCGATCGCCCAAATCGCGCACAACCTTGTCTCGCACATTCAAATAATCCAAAACAGCTTGGCCCGAAACCGCCTCAATCCGGCGAGTACCAGCCGCAACCCCAGCCTCCGAAACAATCTTAAACAGCCCGATTTCTGCGGTATTGTTGACGTGAGTCCCCCCGCACAATTCCATCGAAACGCCGGGAAAATCGATTACCCGCACCACGTCGCCGTACTTCTCGCCAAACATCGCAGTAGCGCCTTTTTCCCTCGCAAGGGCGATCGGCATTTCTGCAACTTCTGCAGCGTGGGCTTCAGCAATCCAACTATTAATTAAATCCTCAATTTTTTGCAACTCTTCTGCGGTGACAGCGCGGGGAGAATTGAAGTCAAACCGCAATCTTTCCGACGATACCAGGGAACCAGCTTGGGAAATCGAACTGTCTACAATTTGCCGCAAAGCTGATTGTAATAAGTGAGTTGCTGTGTGGTTGGCCTGAATTCGGCGGCGGCTGCTATTGTCAATTTTTGCAGTAATTTTTTCGCTTAGTTTCAAGGTTCCCCGTTCCACCAAGCCGAAATGCACGAAGAAATCCGATTCCTTCTTCACATCATCAATTCTCACCAACAAACTCTGACCATTCTCTCCGCTTTGCAAATAACCTCGATCGCCAATTTGTCCGCCGGATTCAGCATAAAACGGCGTTTGGTTCAACACAATTTGTACCTCGGTTCCCGCCTCTGCAGATTTCACAGGTTGACCGTCAACTAAGATAACTTCCACTTCAGCTAAACTAGATAATTCAGCATAACCGACAAATTCTGTTTTCTGGATAGTTTCAGCCAATTTATCCAAGGAACCTTGCACTGTCAAATCAATTGTTTGATGAGCTTCTTTGGCGCGAGTTTGCTGTTCCTTCATCGCGACTTCAAAGCCGTCCAAGTCAACCGTAATTCCCTGTTCTTCAGCAATTTCTTGTGTCAGTTCTAAGGGGAAACCGTAGGTATCGTAAAGGGTGAAAGCATCTTGACCGCTGATTTGTTGGTTGGCTTGCTGTTTTGTGCGATCGACAATTTCTTCCAGCAGCTTCTCTCCGCGTTCTAAAGTCTTGAGAAACTGCGCCTCTTCCCTGGCTAATTCTGCCTTAATTTGAGCTTCGCGCGATCGCACGTTGGGATACGCTGCTTCCGAAAGGGCGATCGCACTTTCAGCCACCCGCACCGTAAATTCGCCCTGAATTCCAATCAGCCGCCCGTGGCGCACCACCCGGCGAATCAACCGCCGCAAAATGTAACCCCGACCCACATTCGACGCGCGAATTTCGTCCGCAATCATGTGCACCACAGCCCGAATGTGATCGCCAATTACTTTCAGCGAAACCTTGACTTTTTCATCGCTATTGTGGTAATCAATCCCGGCAATTTCCGCCGCCGATTGAACGATCGGAAAAATCAAATCTGTTTCGTAATTGTTAGGGACTTTCTGGAGGATTTGCGCCATCCGTTCCAATCCCATCCCAGTATCAATATTTTGATTTTGCAGCGGTGTTAAGTTGCCCTCTGCATCTTTATTGTACTGCATGAAAACCAGGTTATAAAATTCGATAAACCTGCTATCATCTTCGAGATCGATATTGTCGCCTTTTTCTGGATGAAAATCGTAGTAAATCTCGGAACAAGGGCCGCAGGGGCCTGTGGGGCCAGATTGCCAGAAATTGTCTGCTTCTCCCATGCGTTGAATTCGATCGCCCGGAATGCCAATTTCATCGCGCCAAATCGCAAAGGCTTCGTCATCTTCTCGGAAAACACTCACAACTAAATTGGATGCTGGTAAACCGAAAACTTCCGTGGAAAGTTCCCAAGCCCAGGCGATCGCCTGTTTCTTGAAATAATCCCCGAAACTGAAGTTACCCAACATCTCAAAAAACGTGTGGTGGCGGGCGGTGCGGCCTACGTTTTCGATGTCGTTGGTGCGGATGCACTTTTGCGAAGTTGTGGCGCGCGGCGAAGTGGCGGCGCGCTGACCGAGAAATATTGGCTTGAATTGTAGCATTCCGGCGATCGTCAGCAACACTGTCGGATCTTCCGGCACCAAAGAAGCGCTGGGCAAGATTTTATGTCCCCGCTGGGCATAAAAGTCGAGGAATGTTTGGCGGATTTCGCTACCACTGAGACATTTAGGAGAAATAGACATGAGAAAAGCACTTAAGTATGTGAAGATGTAGCAACAATAGAATTTATAGGACTTACGCACGGATGTCCAGAAACCCGGTTTTTTAAATAGAATACTTGCTTAAAATCCAATACGGTTAAGTTAAGCCCGATCCCCCCTAACCCCCCTTAAGAAGGGGGGAACAAGAAAGCTCTCAAAGTCAACCCCTACTCCCCTTTTTAAGGGGGATTTAGGGGGATCTCCGGGGAATCAACAGTGTTAACCCAAGCGTATTTGCTTAAAATCCTCAATCTCGGTGAAAAAACCCGGTTTCTTTGTTCGGAGTGCGTGAGTCCTAACTTACATCTATGTGGATATTAATATCATTATACGTAGTAATGTAAAGACCTATCAAGTTTTGCAAATAGTGCTTTACTACTCCGAAAGCTCGTGCTAACTTAATAATAGACACCGGGACAGAAAGAAACAGGAGGTCGCTATATTTAGAAGCAAAGTTCAAGGATATAGGCATGGTGTCTCCGGTCTACATTCCCCAGCGCAGCCGAAATTAACCGAACACAACTTGGAATAGTGGCAAAACTAGCGATCGCGCAGTTAAGCCAAACCGCAGTCGAGTCAGACTTATTGTGCTTGCGGATTAAAAGTAAAGTTGCACAAATTGTCAACCCTAGTAAGTAATCGTTCTTTACCGGAAACACATCTCGTTTGTTAGAAAAAACAAAGCTCTCATATTATTGGGTCTGATCGCTGTCGATCGGGCCCTACGCTTTTTGAGAGGAAGACGGGGAGAAAGTTCGATGTTTATTCTTCAGTCTGCGGATGCGGAGGAAAGTTGGTGCAGTCCTGATTTTAACCGCCGAGTTGGATCTTTCGAGCCATATATGATATCACGTCCTGTCTGCGATCGTAACAAAAACGGTTCGTAGTGCGGACTTTATTCTGCACTAGAAACCAATTTTATCGTTGTGAATCGACCAGACAGGATATTATAGATAGTTGCACTGGTGCGCGTCCGCCCCTTTTTTTGCCGTGACCTAGATGCCCTAGCATTAGGCGCGCTCAAAGATGCGATATCATGGAAAAGTCAAGACAAGACATTAAAACCTATCCCCTGTATAGCAGGAAACTCTAAGCTTGAGGAGCTTGCTGCAAAGCAAGAATAGCAAACCGCCATTTTAGGTTACAAAACCCACCCTAAGAATTTGAATCTCAGGATATAAAGGAGTCAAAACTCTAAAAAATCCCCTCCCCGACACAGGGGTGAGAGTTTCAAGCAATAGAGTTCTGTCAAGTCAAAAAAAGTAGTGCAGCCAACTGTTGTAATAAATCACCACAGAAAAAGCTGCAGGCGCGTCTTTAGAGCCTACTTAAAATGCTCGACAGGCAAATTAACAAAAAATTCCACACAGTTCTAAAACTCACAATATCGGGAGATTCGAGGTACAAACATGGCAGAAATCACTAAAGAAGAAATGCGCGAACGGCTGGGAAATATAGACCAGATTCGAGATATAATTTTCGGGGCGCAGCTTAGAGAATACGACAATCGCTTCGATAAAATAGATTCTGAGCTGTCAATGATGCAGCAAGATAACCAAGCTCGCATCGAACAGATAAAAACAGTTCTATCTGCAGAAATGAAGGTGGCAATTGATTCGTTAGAAAAGAAAGTTAAATCGCTCACCTCAAACACGCAAGAAGAAAACGCCGACCTCCGCCAGCAAATCGATCGCGTTAACCGCAAATTCTCCAGCAGCGTAGAATCCCTCGACGAAGCGATAGACAATCAAACCAGTTCGATTCGCGACGAACTCTCCCAAACCAGAGAGCGACTCTCCGAAGAAACCCGCACTCTTAAAACACAGGTTTTTGAAGAACTCGACCGCCGCTTTTCCATGCTCAGAGACGTTAAAGTTTCCAGAGATGACATGGCAGAAATTCTGTTTGAACTAGGCATGAGGCTCAAAGGAACAGAATTTGTCCCCGAACTTAAAGGCGTTACTGATAATAAATTAAATAACGAATTCTTGTTGCCGGAGCGCCACCACCACGGATAATCACGCATGGCTTTACCGAAAGAAAATCCAGTAGGTGAAAATCAGCTAGAGGGTTTTGTTTCTCAACCTGACGAGTCTGCTGCCAGCGCAGCAACCCAGCTAGAACCATTCCTGAATCTGTTACTCGATCTCAAAATTATTGCTGATTCAAACCAGCAAAATTCCGATTGCAAAAGTGACAGCAACAGCGAAAACCATCGAGCTGGGACCCTCGACGGGTTGATGGATTTGTTACCTATTTCCTCAGCAGAAGCAGAGGAAATTACCACAACTGCCCCCTCAAACACTCAATCTCCCCAATCCGAAGCTGACAGCAACAGCAAAAACCATCGAGCCGCAGCTCCCGGCGGGTTGATGGATTTGTCAGGTATTTCTCGGCAAGAGCAAGAGGAAATTGCAGCGCCGCAAAATCCCGATTCCGAAAGTCACAGCAACACCAAAAAAGCTCAAGCTGGAGCCCTCGGCGGGTTGATGGATTTGTTAGGTATTTCTGAGCGAGAGCAAGAGGAAATTGCAGCGAGCGTCCAGCACAAAACTGCCTCTGGCGAACCCAAATCTACAAATTTTCCGGCCGTTGTAGGCGAGTCGAAAAGCAAGCTTTTCCCTACTCAAAAACTCAACAGTTCTGAACTAGAAAGAAACTATTCCTCCGCTAAAACTATAGATATTTCCGCAGATGTTTCGGAGTTTGAGAGAGAATCGCCTGACTTGACAATTTCAGATTATCCTCAGTACGTACAGGCGGAAAAATCCCAGGATTTAGACACGGCTTTAGAGGATTTGTCCGATCGCCAAACTCTAGAATCACCCGCAGCAACTAATCCAAATGCCGCAGTTTCCGCACCTTCACAGCCGTCAGAAAAAATGTATCTAGATGCGGTGGTTGCTTCGCTGCCATTGATGGCAGAGTTGCCAGAACAGCCGACACCGATATCGCAGCGAGCAGAAATATTAGGCGAAATTAAACAAGACTTAAATGAAGCCGACAACGCGATGGAAAGGCTGCAAAGTCTGATTTTTGGCTCGCAAATCTCGGATATCGAGCAAGTCAAAAATCTCCTCGAACAAAACGACTTGCCCGGTGTGCGTCACCTGATGGTAACAATCAACGATAAATTAGGAAAACTCGAACACCAAATCCACGATCCCCAAGAACTGATCGCGCTGATGCTGCCTTGGATCGCAGAAATTCTTAGCCGCAAAATTACCGATTCCCGAGAAGAAGTTGTTAACGCGATCGTGCCAATTATTGATGAAGTCATTAGGGCAAAAACGGTAGAAAACAGGCCAGCAATGAGTTCGGCGATCGCTGAATTGCTCCCAGATGCCCTTGCTCAACAAATAAAAAATTCGCCACAAGAAATTGCTAAGGCGATCGCCCCAGAAATCGGCATGGCAATTAAAGAGCAAATTCGCCTTGACCAAGAGTCGATCGCCCAAGCCCTCGCCCCGGAAATGGGCAAAGCGATTACAGCCCAAATACAACTCGAACGAGACGCAATGGTGGATGCCCTCTATCCAGTCATAGGCAATACTATTGCCAGATACATGACAGAAGCTATCAAGACAATCAATGAAAAAGTGTCAAATGCCATGAGCGTGGAAGGAGTGAAGCGCAAAATTCGCTCCAAAGTACAAGGAGTCTCCGAAGCCGAATTGATCCTCAAAGAATCAGTACCCTTTACCATCCAAGCAGTATTCTTAATTCACAAAGCATCAGGCTTAATAATTTCCGAAGTTCAACACTCCGAAAGTTATCAGTTAGAATCAGAAATGGTAGCAGGAATGCTCACAGCTATTCGCAGCTTTGTTAACGAGTGTATCGTTCAGCCTGGTGAAGTTTCCGAACTCAATCAAATTGAATACGGCGACTCAAAAATTCTGCTAGAAGTAGCGGGATACTGCTACATGGCAGTCGTAATTAAAGGAGAACCGCCTGAATCGTTCATCAACAAACTGCGGAAAACACTTAGCAATCTCATTCTTAGTTACGCTCAATTAATTCACGAATTTAACGGCGACCCCGATACTATACCGGAGTCGCTGCACCCGTTTATCAAAACTTTATTCGACCCGCTGGACAAGGAAAAATCCACAAAACCCCCGATCGCCCTAGCCGGGATCAGTTTACTCGCCCTCAGCTTAATCTTAGTACCTTGGGGAATGTATCAGTATCGCCGCAGCATCGACCGCCCCGTGGTAGCAAATGTCGCTTTAGCTTTAGCATCGACCCCAGAATTAGCAGTTTACCGCTTAAACGCCGACGTTGAGGGAAACACTCTCAAATTAACCGGAAAATTGCCAAATCCAGAATTGCGGGCAAAAGCCGAAAAAATAGCTGCATCAACTGTACCAAATCTGAAATTAGACAATCAAATAATCGCTGTAGATGTACCTCCCGACCCTGTTTTGACAGCGGGAGAAGTGCAGCGAATTACTGCTGTTTTGAACCAGAGGGAGGGCGTTTCTATTTCTAGTCGCTATGGCGATCGCAAAGTGACAGTAGAGGGCACAATCACCGACGCTGCAGACTCACAAAAAATTGCTCAGTCCCTCAAACAAATTCCCGGCGTTCAGTCCGTCGTCAGCACGATTAAACTAGATCCGCTCCAGATCTCAAGCCGCATCTACTTTGACCCAGGAACGGCGAAATTAGACTCAACATCCGCAGAAATCATCGCCAGTGTCAAAAAATTCATGGATCGATATCCTCAAAAACATATTAAGATAATTGGGCACAGCGATGGAACTGGCGAAGTTGCCACAAATCAACGGCTGTCGCTCCGGCGTGCTGCAGCAGTGCGAGATGCTTTGATGCGGCAAGGTGCAGACCCCAAGCGCCTTCAAACGATCGCCAGCCCCAATTCACCCGACGGCGTAGAACCCAATCAACCGCTACTTTTGAGCAGATGCGTGATATTTGAACCAATAACTAAGACCGCAAACGGCAAATAATTATGTCAGTTACTATATCTAAAAAAATGTGCATGATCGGCGATTTTGGCGTGGGTAAAACCAGCTTAATCCGCCGTTTTGTCGATCGGCAATTCAGCGACGAGTACCTCTCCACTGTAGGAGTCAAAATTTCCAGCAAAATTATTACATTAGAAAATATAAAACAGCAGGCAAACGTCACAGCCAAGTTGCTGATTTGGGACTTAGAAGGGCATACAAAATTCAAAGGAATTGCACCGACTTACTTGCAAGGAGCTAGCGGTGTTTTAATCGTTGCCGATGTCAGCCGAACCGAAACAGTTGAGCGAATCCCCGAACACATTAAGCTTTTTTCTTCAGTCAATCCCAAAGGGTTAATTATCATCGCCTTGAACAAAGTAGACTTGATAGACGAAGAAAAATTGGCAATGCTAGTGGAAATCTGCCATGCGATCGCTAAAGACAAAGTAATAGCAGTTTACACCACATCTGCCAAAACAGGCCAAGACGTTGACGAAATTTTCCACAAACTAGCTTACACAATGGTAGAACAAACATGAACTCCCTTTTTAAGAAACTCTTAGGCCCGCGACAAACAGAGTATCTGGTAGTAAATCACAACTTCATCATTCAGGAAACCTCCGCCGAAGCACAGCATTATGCCGATACTCCCGGCGACGCGCTCCCCGGTACAGATGCTCGCATCAGTTTTCCCGAATTGATTGGTATTGAAAATATCCTGATTTCCATCGCAATGGGACGGCGGCCGAGTTTTGAAATCAAAGGTATCGCTCGGTTTGCCGACAACAACCACCCTTTATACTTCGATATGTTGGCAGTAGAACATGAAAACGAACAAGGTGTGGCAAATAATTTGCTCATTTTGATTGAAGATGCCACAGAAAAAATGGTGATGAAGCAATCATTAATTCAGAGAGCGAATGAAGCTAATCTGTTGTTGAGCGCCCTAGCAGCTTCTAAAGATTATATAGACAAAGTTATTAGATCGATGGGCGATGCTTTGTTAGTGACAACAACCTTAGGAATTATCAAAACAGTCAATCAATCGGCACAAGGGTTATTTGGGTATAGCGAAGCAGAATTAATCGACCATCCACTCTCCAAAATAGTAGTCGAAGAAACCTTGCTTTACCAAGCTCGCCATCGCTATATTTTGTCTCAAAAAGAGCTACTCCGAGAACTGGAAGTAGTCTGTACTACCAAAACAGGAGAAGAAATTTGGGTAGAATTTTCCTGTTCGGCAATTCAGACAGAATTACAAGGACTTTACGATTTCATCTATATCGGCAGAGACATCACAGAACGCAAACAACAAGATATAGAAATTCGTAGTTCTTTGGTAAAAGAGCAAGAACTCAGACAAATAAAATCTCGTTTTTTTTCAATGCTTGCTCACGAATTCGGCAATCCTTTAAATACAGTATTATTTGCTACTCAAATCCTCAAAGAATACGGCGACTCAATCACCCACGCAGAAAAACAAGAATATCTCGGACACGTTAAATCAGCATCTAAACACATGGCTCACCTATTAGATGATGTGCGGTTGCTCAGCAGCGCCGAAGCCGGAAAACTCCAATTCAATCCCGCACCAGTTGACTTGCAAAAATTTTGCAGCGAATTAGTAGAATCAATTAAAATTAGTGAGGGAAAAGATCGTAAAATTAACTTTATTTGCCGACAATCAACTCCGCCTGCGAAAAAATCCGATCGCGATTCGGAGAAAACACAACCAGATCCCGAACTCGATCCAAAATTGCTGCGGCACATCTTGACAAACTTGATTTCTAATGCAGTAAAATATTCACCTACCGAAAGCAATATTTATTTTCAATTAAATTGTTATCATGAAAAAGCTATATTTAAAATTCAAGACGCAGGCATTGGCATTCCGATAGAAGACCAAGAACAACTATTTGAATCCTATTACCGGGCCCAAAATGTCGGAAAAATCCCCGGTACAGGACTGGGTTTATCTATAGTCAAGCAGTGTGTAGACTTGCACGGAGGTCAAATCGAATTTTCCAGCGAGACAGGGTTAGGCACTACCTTTATAGTCACAATTCCATTTTACCAACAAAAATAATACAATTTGCGATTTGCGATTTGGGAATTACCCCGCTCAAAAACGGGTACTTGCTTGCAGATCATCTATGGAGTAATATCGTGTTTGATGATAAACCGCAGTAAAATTGGTTCGTAGTGCGGACTTTAGTCCGCAGCAGAAGAACGGACACGAGGACGCACGCGCGATCGAACTGTTTTTGTTATGATAGTCGATAGGACAGGATATAAATCTAAAATTTACTGATTGATAACTATCAGGAACAGAGGGCGTATTCACTACTAAGAATCCAACATGAACACCCTGTTAAAAAAACTGTTGGTTCCCCACCACCTGGAGTACCTAGCACTCGATAAAGACTTTTTAATCCAAGAGACATCTTTCCAAGTGCAGCGCTTCGCCGACTTTCCCGAAGAAGTAACGGCCGGCAACGATGTGCGGCTTCCTTTTCCTGAATTAGTGGGAACTGAAGAAATTTTAATCGATATTTTTGAAGGGCGGTTGCCAAACTTTGAATTTAAAGCGATAACTCGGGTACTAGAAAATGGCTCGCGGCTTTATTTTGATATGTATATCGTCGAATTCAGCAATGACGATAATTATCAGAGATTAATTATATTTTTTGAAGACGTAACCGACAGGATGGGTTTAGAACAAACTCTAGTCCAAGCTACCAATGAAATGAATATTTTATTGAGTACCTTAGCCGCTACTAATAATTATGTTGAAAAAATTATTACTTCAATTGCTGAAGTTTTGTTGGTGACAACTGCATCGGGAAAAATCAAAAAAATCAATCAAGCGACTCAAGATTTATTCGGTTACAGCGAATCAGAATTAGTAGGACAGCAAATAAACGCTCTTGCTGCTGATGGTGAATCTTTGCAAGCAGTCAGCCAACAGCAGCCTCAATCCTCTCCAAGCAATGTCGAAGTAGTTTGCACGGCAAAAACCGGAGAAAAGTTCACAGTTGCTTTTTCCTGTACGCCAATTCCGAGTGAAATTCAAGGAATTTCTCAAACAAGAGCCGCCCTCCAAGATTTCGTGTACATCGGCCGCGACGTTACAGATAGAGAGCGAGCCCGCAAGCGAAAACTAGCTCAGTACGTCACCACTCGTATCCTGTCTACATCCGAAACAATCAAAAAAGCTCTAACAGCAATTCTTCCCGTAATTTGTGATAGTTTGGGATGGGATACCGCCGAACTTTGGATGCCGGAAGCTGGCGAAAAACTGCTGTCAGGAAGTAAGAGAATAACTGCGGTTTCCGACCCCAATTTGCTGCGCTGCGTGGTCAGTTGGAGAAAACGATCGGTTTCTATCCCTAAATTTGCCGAATTTGGCGAACAAATGACCTGTGAGTTGGGCGAAGGATTGCCCGGTCTCGTTTGGGCTAGCGGTTCCCCTGAGTGGATTGCCGATGTCACAAAAAGTGACATTTTTCTGCGCCGAGAAATCGCTGTTGCAGAAGGACTGCACGGAGCTTTTGCCTTCCCTATTTTGGGCGATTACGAGCAGGAAACTTCGGAAAAGTCTGTGTTGGGAGTGATGACTTTTTTTAGTTGTGAAGTGCGGAGTTTTGATGAAGAATTGCTCCAAATAATGGGGACAATCGGCAGTCAACTCGGTCAATTTATTAAGCGTAAACAAGCTGAAATAGCCTTGCAGGAAAGCGAAGAACAACTGCGAGATTTATTTGAAAATGCTACTGATTTAATTCAAAGTATTGGAGATGACGGTCATTTTTTGTATGTAAATCGGGCTTGGCGGGAAACTCTGGGCTACAGCGAAGCAGAAATTGCTAAAATGAGTGTTTTTGATATTATTCATCCCAACAGTTCCCCTGAGTCTCTGGATATATTATATCAAGCTATCAGTAAAAATAACTTTAATGAAGATAAATTTTATCCCGATTCTATCGAAGTAATATTTATTACGAAGGATTCAAAACAAATTTTGTTAGAAGGCAGCATAAGCTGTAAATTTTCGGAAGGTTCGTTAGTGGCGATTCGCGCTATTTTGCGAGATATTACTGCTCGAAAAGTGGCAGAAGATGCCCTGGCACAATCGGTGTCTTTGCTGCAAGCAACGTTTGATTCTACTGCTGACGGTATTTTAGCTATTGACAGGAACGGAAAAATAGTCAGTTTCAATCGAGAATTTGTGGAAATGTGGGGGATACCTAATGAAGTGATGGCGCTGCGAGACGATGCTACAACGATCGCTTTTGTGCTGAACCAACTCAAAGATCCCCAAGGATTCCAAGACAGAATAGAATCGCTTTACGATCAGCCAGAAGCCGAAAGTTTCGATTTGTTGGAATTTCAAGATGGCCGATTTTTTGAACGCTATTCGGAACCGCAGCGGCTGGGAGACAAGATTATCGGCAGAGTCTGGAGTTACCACGATATTACGGAACGCAAGCAAGCTGAAGATGCCTTGCGGGAAGAACAAGCAAAATCAGAAAAGTTGCTGTTAAATATTTTGCCGAAGGCAATAGCAGAACGCCTCAAACAAAATGAAACTACTATTGCTGAATATTTTCCTGAAGTGACGGTTTTGTTTGCAGATATTGTGGGGTTTACCGCTTTGTCTAGCACGATGAATCCGATCGCTCTCGTGGAACTCCTCAATAAAGTTTTTTCAAGATTCGATTTGTTGTGCGAACAGCACGGCTTAGAAAAAATCAAGACAATTGGCGACGCATACATGGTTGTGGGAGGGCTGCCGAATCCCAGGGCAGATCACGCTGAGGCGATCGCCAAACTGGCTCTAGATATGCAAACAGAAATGGCTCGGTTTCATCAGAAGAATCACAAATTTTTTAGCATCCGCATCGGTATCCACAGCGGCCCGGTTGTGGCCGGAGTTATTGGCATCAAAAAGTTTATTTATGATTTGTGGGGCGACACGGTAAATATTGCTTCCCGAATGGAGTCTCACGGTATATCTTGGCGGATTCAAGTCAGCGAAACTACTTATAAGTTATTGGAACACCAATATTTATTTCAGGAACGGGGAATTATTCAAGTTAAAGGAAAAGGGGGTATGAAAACTTATCTGCTAGTTAGAAAAAAAAACAAGTAGTCAGTAGTCAGTGGTCAGTAGTCAGTAGTTATTAGTCAGTAGTTATTAGTCATATTGTTTCCGGTTGCATCGGAATGATGTTAACAGTCAACAGTCAACAGTTAACAGTCAACAGTTAACAGTCAACAGTGAATTTACTATTGCGATGAAGAGAGGATTTGATATCATGAGTCAGGAGTCATTTGGCTGATGACTAAAAGTGTTGCTAAAGTTAGTTAACAATACTTTGTAGGTCTAGACTGATGGAATTTACGAATTTGTTGACAAATTTACGATCGCCCTTAGAATTTGTCGATCGCCCGCCAGTGACGGTTGCGCCCTCAACTTTGCTCCCAGAGGCGATCGCCCTGATGCGTCGGGCGACAAACCCTTGTGGGCTGCCAAATTCACCGCCAGACTCGCACGAAACGGTAAAAGCATCGATTAGTTGCGTCTTAGTTGTCGATGAAAATCAGCTAATCGGACTGCTAAGCCCCCGAGATGTACTGAACTTAGTCGCCTCCGAATCTGGCTGGCAAACAATGCAAGTCGCCGACGCAATGACGCGAAATTTAATTGTCTTAAAAGAATCTGAATTTACAAATGTTTTTACCGCATTTAAGCTGTTTTGTCAACACTCGATCGATTGCTTGCCAATTGTGGACGAACGGGGTCAGCCCGTAGGTTTAGTCAGCGAAAAAAGGATACGCCCAGAAATTTACAGGCGAGTTAAAAAGTTGCAGCAAAAAGTTGTCAAACTTCAGCAAAAACAGTCTGAACTCTTAGAAAACAATGCAGAAATCTCCAAGGAAGTCAGCGATTGCCAAAATGCCGAAACAGCCCTGCGCCACAGCGAAGCCCGCTACAGGGCGATTGTGGAAGACCAAACCGAACTGATTTGCCGCTACCTCCCCGACGGCACAATCACATTTGTCAATCAAGCTTATTACCGCTATTTTGGCATGAAACCAGAAGACTTACTGGGTAATAGCTTTCTGCCATTAATTTTAGAAGAAGACCGAGAATCTATTGTAGAGCAATATAATTTAGTGTCTCCCGAAAAGCCTGTTTTTACTTGCGAACACCGGGTAATTTTGCCGAACGGAGAAATTCGCACTCAGCAGTGGATCGATCGCGCAATCTTTGACGAGACAGGACAAATCGTCGAGTATCAAGCTGTGGGTCGAGATGTGAGCGATCGCTGGCTTGCAGAAACCGCTTTGCAAAAACTCAACGCAGAGTTAGAACAGCGAGTCCAGCAACGCACTAAATGCTACAAACAAGCCGTATTAGCAGGTAAATTGACCGCAGAAAAACTGCAAAACTCCGAAGCCGAACTGCTGGCGCTGTTTAATGCCATGACGGATGTCGTGCTGGTTTTCGACGCAAGCGGCCGCTATCTCAAAGTCGCCCCTACGCCTCCCCAACTGCTGTACAAACCAGCTTCTGAAGTGCTGGGCAAAACCATCGCGGAAATCTTCCCGGAAGCGGAAGCTCATTTTGCCCTCAACTACATTCACCAAACCTTGGCATCTGGGAAAATCCATAGAGTTGAATACAGCATGGAAATTGAGGGCAAGTTAATCTGGTTTGATGGCCGTATTTCGCCGCTGGGGGTCGATCGAGTGATGTGGGTAGCGCGAGACATTACCGCTCGCAAAAATGCAGAAGCTGCACTCCAAAAAAGTGAGGAAAAGTTTCGCAATTTGTTTGATGATGCTCCAATTGCGATCTGTTTGGCAACCGTGCGCGACTACCGCTTGAGCGAAGTGAATGCAGCTCACCGGCAGATGTTGGGTTACACCGATGCGGAGTTGGTGACAATGAGTTTAGCTGATATCACTTACCCAGAAGATTTAGAAGCAGATTTAGAGCAAATCAAGCAGTTAATCGAGGGCAATATTTCTCGCTTCGGGATGGAAAAACGCTTGATTAAGAAGAATGGTCAACTGATGTGGGCTAACTTGACGGTGACGCTGATCCGCGACGGCGAGGGTCTTCCTCTCTACAGCATGGCGGCGATCGAAGATATCAGCGATCGCAAGCGAGCAGAAATGGAATTGCAACAGTTAAAAGAACGGCTACAATTTTTGCTAGCCTTCAATCCGGCGGTAATTTTTACTGTCGAGCCGAGAGGGAATTTTCGTACTACTTATATTAGCGACAACGTGAGGGCGATAGTTGGCTACGACTCTCAAAAACTGTTAACAGATTCTCACTTTTGGTCGCATCGCATTCACCCTGAAGATAGACCGGAATTTATAGAAAAATTTTCTAATTTATCCGATGGTAAAAATTCTATTTTTGAGTACCGCTTTCGGCACAGAGACGGATTTTACCGCTGGCTGCGGACGGAACTAAAACTATTGGTAGATAGCAGAGGAAAACCGATCGAAATTATTGGTTACATTGCCGATATCAGCAATTCTAAATACGCTGAAATCGCCAGGGGGCAGCAGTTTGAGCAAGAACGGCTGGTGGAGGCGATCGCCCGTCGCGTCCGCCAGTCTTTGCAATTAGAGGAAATTCTCAACACCACGGTTGCCGAACTCCAGCAAATATTGTTAGCCGATCGAGTTTTGGTTTATCAAATTTTACCTAAAAGTGGCGGTTTGGTCGTTGCTGAATCCGTGGCAGAAGGATGCAGCCCGCTGGTAGGGAATTTTTTTGGCGAAGAGGTTTTTCCTGCCGAAAGCTATCAGCTTTATTTGCAAGGGCGAATTCGTGCGATTTCCGATATAAATGATGCCTCTATTACCCCTTGTATAATGGAGTTTATGAAACAAATTGAAGTGAGGGCAAAGTTGGTAGTGCCGATTATTCAGCAGGGCCAGCTTTGGGGATTGCTGATTGCACATCAGTGCGATGGGCCCAGGGATTGGCAAGAATCGGAAATCAATTTATTTCAGCAGTTGGTTAATCAATTGGCGATCGCCATTCACCAATCTCTACTCTACCAGCAACTGCAAGCTGAACTGAGCGAGCGCTTCCAAGCGGAAGTAAATTTGAAAAACTCCCTCAAAGAGAAAGAGATTTTGCTCAAAGAAATTCACCACCGCGTCAAAAACAACCTCTGCGTCGTTGCCAGTTTGTTAGAATTGCAATCTAACACAGTTTCCGATCCCCAATTAGCCCAAATGTTTGAAGAAAGTCAGAACCGCCTGTACTCTATGGCTCTGATTCACGAGAAACTGTACAGATCGACTAACCTGGCGCAAATTAATTTTGGCGAATATCTCGAAGATTTGGTAACTAACTTGTTTCACTCTTACAATATTAGTGACAACCGCATTCTGTTGCAGGTAATAGCTGAACCAATTTCCCTCAATCTAGAGACTGCTACTCCTTGCGGCTTAATTGCCAATGAATTGGTTTCAAATATCCTGAAACACGCTTTTCCTGATGGTGCTAGCGGTACAGTTAGTGTAGAATGCTATCAAACGGGCGATCGGCAAATCCACCTCTTGGTCAAGGACAATGGCATTGGCTTTCCTCAAAACTTAGATTTTCGGAAAACTAACTCGATGGGCTTTCAAGTTGTCTGCACCTTAACCGAACAGTTAGAAGGAACCATCGAACTCTCAAGAAAAATCGGCACCGAATTTCACCTAATATTTAACGAACTCAACTACTCTCAAAGGTTTTAAAGTTATGATGTCTCCAACTCAAGAAATTAATATTTTAATTGTCGAAGACGAACTATTAATCGCTAAAAATTTATCTGTAAAATTAGAAAAATTGGGATATGCAATCGCTGGTATCGTTTCTTCAGGAGCCGATGCCATCCAGCGTGCAGGCGAAATAAAACCCGATTTAATTTTAATGGATATAGTCATAAAAGGCGAGATTGACGGCATAGAAACAGCAACAAGAATTAATCAAAAATTAGATATCCCAATTATCTATACAACTGCCTATGCAGATGACGAAACTTTGCAGCGAGCCGAAAATAGTGGTTCTTACGGCTACCTCCTCAAACCGTTTAAAGAAAGAGAACTGCACGCTACGATCAAGATAGCGCTGAGCAAACATCAAGAAGCAGTTAAAATGCAAACACTTATTGCATTAGCCGCCGTGAAAAGCAACAATAGATCGCGATTTATTTCAATGGCATACCACGATTTAAACACTCCTTTAACTACGATACAACTATCGGCCGAAATGCTGGAAGATAGCGAATTGTGTAAAACTCCAGAAACTCCCAATAAAAATGTCGCTCGCATCAAAAAAGCGGTCAGTAATATGAGTGGATTGCTGGAGGATATTTTAATGCTCAGTAAAGCAGAAGCCGGCAAACTTTCCTTGAATTTAGATAGTTTAAATGTGACAGATTTCTGCTGCTCTATTTTAGAAGAATTGCAACCTATCGTCACCGATAAACACATCCTAAATTTTCGCGCCCAAACCAAGCCGCTGTACGCCAATCTTGATGTAAAATTGCTGCACCACCTCCTGACTAATTTGCTATCAAATGCTATTAAATATTCTCCTAATGGCGGCAATGTTAGTTTAGAATTAAGCTGCGAAAACCAGCAAATAATATTTTGCGTTCGAGATGAAGGAATAGGGATGACAGCGGAATATGAAGGAAAACTATTTCAGCAGTTTGAACGTGGTGCTAATGTAGGTAAGATTAAAGGATCGGGTTTGGGACTCTGCATTGTCAAACACATAGTTGACCTGCACGGCGGTACAATAAGTGTGGAAAGTGCTATTGATAAAGGTACTACATTTATTGTCGCGCTTCCTTTTCTTGGTCATTAGTTATTAGTTAGTGGTTAGTGGTTAGTGGTTATTGGTTATTGGTTATTGGTTATTGGTTATTGGTTATTGGTTATTGGTTATTAGTCATTAGTCATTAGCTGAAAGGGGGCGGGTTAACCAACTATAGCGGTTCGATCGCGTGGTGAGGTATGCCCTATGCCCGGTTTGGCCTATGCCCGGTTTGGCCTATGCCCGGTTTGGCCTATGCCCGGTTTGGCCTATGCCCGGTTTGGCCTATGCCCTATGCCGGATAGTACCTCATTGTTCTGAGAACCGGTATATCTATAATTCCAACTAATTAATATACATCAACCGGCCCTACCCACTAACAGTTAAGATTAGTCATTTTTTAGCAAATCTATCTGGAGACAAAAGCTCGTAGCGTAGCGGGGCGTAAGCCATCGCCCAATCTTTTTCTCCCGCCGCCCAATTTGCAAATCGCTCAGCTAAAGCGGGCACAATAGCCAAAGGATTGCTCAAACCCGAAAAAACCTGCAATCCAGGGCGATCGCCAATCGGCCCCACTACAGGCAAATTATCGGCGCTAAAGGCTACAATACAATCGTGCCAAGTTGCAGGTAAATTTGCCACATCTGGCAAAACCTTGCCGATACCGGCACGAATTGCTTTTTCGCTAGTTTGGCGATCGACTTTAGCATTCAAATCGCTCAAAGTGCGAGACAATTGCCCGATCCGCAAACTGCCATCATTAAACCGAATTGCACCAGCATCTAAAATCGGCGGATGCAACTCTTTACCCGGTTCATCCCAAAGAAAATCTACCTCAATTTTACTCGATTCAGCTTCCAATTCAAAACGTTTTAATAGCGCGGGCATCACGAAAGTCCTGAGTTGCAAATCCACAGGTGGAGTCTCCAAAATCTCAGCGCGAGTAAAATAAACTCCCGCAGAAATACCTGCCGCCTTCAGCAAACTTCGACTCCAACCTCCCGCACAAATCACCGCATTTTCGCAAGCATAATTTTCGCCTACCGTCTTAACTCCCGAAATCCGATTTCCTTCTGCAATCAACCCAATTACTTCTGCAAATTCTATAGTTCCTCCCAACCGCAAAAACCCTTGACAATAAGCTTGATTTGTGGCTGTGGGGGAAATGTGACCGTGACTGACAGTCAGAGCTCCGGCGATCGCACTTTTATTCAGCAAAGGTTCCAACTCACCAGCTTCTGCAGCGCTCAAAAGCTGCGGAGGAATTGCAAAATGGGCGTAATTAGCCGCCACTTGTTCGGCATCGCTTCCCGCATCAATTGTCAGCAACAAATCCAACTCGCGAAACTCCGTATCAGCATCTAATTCAGTCGATAAATTGCGGTGGCGTTCGATACCTTCCTGACATAATTGGCGAGTTAAATCAGTCGTACCCGACCAATAAGCCAAGCCGCCGTAACTAAAACGAGTAGCATTTTGCATCGCAGTATCTCGTTCCAAAAGTAGCACCGTAAAACCTTTTTTTGTGAGTTCGTAACTCACTGCTCCGCCCGTGATTCCGCCGCCGACAACAATCCAATCGTAACTTTTCATTAGTAATTTAAAGGGAAAGAACAAATAATATCAAATCCTCTATTCATCGGAATAGTAAATTGATTGTTGACTGTTAACAGTTAACAGTTAACATCATTCCGATGCAACCGGAATTAATATAATACTTTGATTTTAGCTTAGGAAGTTTTGGAACCAGCTCAAAAGTCTCTACCTAGAGGAAGATGCTGCGCGCGATCGGCATAACTGCAATTTACACCCCTTGGGAGATGTTAACGCAGGCACATTTTTCGTTCAATATTAAGAATTAGAGTCAACAAAAAATTTAGAAATACTACAGAGGTTTTATGAGTATCGACAAACCGGGCAAAGATATGGAACGCACTGCCAATCCGGGCGATCGCATTTCCGACAAACCGCAAACCATCGAAGAAAAAGCCCAGCAACTGGCGGTAGATCATGTGCCAGACATCACGGGAGACACAGTTACAGTTCCAACTTATGTAATCGTAGAAGAACCAGACGGGGAAAAGAAAGCCTTGCACCACGTCAAAGACGCCGAGGAAATTTCTGATGTAGTTCGGCAGATCCGCGTTGACGAAAATGGCGATCGGATTATGGATTAACTTCAATCCCATAAAAACGGGTTTGTCGTACAAAAGTTATCTGTAAAAATCATGGAAACAAATCAAACAAATAGTACACCTTATCCCAATATTCCGCCCATTCTCGAAAGTGATGACGCAGAGTATCGCGATGCCGGGATTACCAGTACAGTTTCAGTTGCGGGCCATCCCCTCCACCCAGTGCTGATCGTGTTTCCGGTAGCCTTTTTAGTCGGAGCCGCCGGCACGGATATCGGTTATTGGCTGACAAGCGATCCGTTTTGGGCGAGGGCTTCGGTTTGGCTGATCGGTTGCGGTTTTGGTGCGGGGATTTTGGCTGGAATCACGGGCTTTTTAGATTTTACGAGAATTAAAAGAGTGCGCGATCGCAGTGCCGGTTGGTTGCACATGGGCGGCAATGTGGTGGCTCTCGTACTTTCGCTGATTAACCTGCTGTTGCGACAGGGAAATCCGGCTGAGCCGATCGTCTTTACAGGTTTAGCCTTGTCGGTCGTCGTTGCTTCCTTGCTGGGCGTTACAGGCTGGTTCGGCGGCGAACTAAGTTTTCGTCACAAAGTCGGTGTCATCGGCCCTACCAGTCAAAATCTGTAAGTTTGAGACCGTTTGTAGTAGGGACTTGATTCCCTATTTTTGGGATAATTTAGGACTAAAGTCCTGACTCCAAACTTAAAGATTGTCGCAGCCAATGGAGATAAGTCTCGCTGCCAGCGACAATCGGAATAGCAATAATTTCGGGAACTTCATAGGAATGGAGTTCCTGTATTTTTGTTTTTAAAGCCTCAAATTTAGCCAAATCAGTTTTAATCACCAACTGCCACTCCGCCTCGGAATGAATCTCGCCTTACCAAGTATAAACAGAGCGAATCGGCGACAAACTCACACAAGCAGCCAGCTTGTTTTCGACGAGAGATTTAGCGATATTCTCGGCCTCGGCTTCCGAGCCTGCTGTTACCAGTACCACTCCAAAATTAACTGTCATAACGATTTAAGTTTTGAGATTAAATAATTAATTTGAATAGAAAAGCCCGATCGCATTTTCTAGCAGGAAAACGGTAAGCTGTCGCGCAAATAAACATTGTATATTCAGGGCTAGCGGGACACCTGACTCATTGTTCGATCCTTTTTTTAACATACAATTAATTTAAATACCGCAATAGCTTAGGAATGAAAATTTAATAACTTAAGCGATCGCTAGTTACCAGGAAGAGCCTGGTAATGCTTCTGGGGCGAGGAAGAGCCTCCTTTTATCTGGCAACTTACGGGAGAGAGGACTGTAGGAGGTGTTTAATTTATTAAGTTTTCGATCCTTAGACATTCCCAATTCCCAATTCCCAATTCCCAATTCCCAATTCCCAATTCCCAATTCCCAATTCCCAATTCCCAATAACCAATAACCAATAACTACTAACTAATTATTTTAAATTGCCGCAACTTCCCAAGAATTAATTCTGCAAGCCCCAGCTAAGGAAAAGTAGCGCCTAGTAGATTCCGGTAAAATAGCTCCCGCCAACAAAGCACTGTCTAAATTAGCTCCGATTAAAGTCGCCTCGCTCAAATCTGCTGCCATCAAATCAGTTTGACACAGCTTTGTCCAATTCAGATTTGCTCCGATCAAACAACTTCCCTTAAACTTAGCCCCAGTTAAGTTTGCACCAGCCAATTTAACGCCTCGCAACTGAGCCGCACTGAAATTTGCTCCCGCCAAATTCGAGCCTTCCAAATTAGCTCCCATCAGTTTAGCTTCGCTGACATTAACGCCGCTCAAATCTGCTCCGCAGAGATTCACTCCTGTCAACTGCGCTCGCCGCAGACTGACTCCGGTTAGTTGAGCTCCAAAAAGTTTTGCACTGTTGAGCTTTGCACCGTAAAGGTTTGCCCATTTAAAATTAGCTCCCGTCAGATTCGCGCCCAGGAAGTTAACTAATTGCAAGTCGGCGCTGCACAAATTGGCATTCCACAATACAGCACTCCGCAGGTTTGCGCCGCTTAAATTTGCGCCGCTTAATTTAGCTCTAGGCAATTTTGCTTTTACCAAAAAAGCTCCGCTCAAATTAGCTTTTGTCAAATCTGCGCCGGAGAGTTTGGTTTCGCCCATTTTGGCAAAACTCAGATTTGTTCTGTGCATTTGTGCGCCTTTGAGCGTTGCTTTGGTGAGAAATGCTCTGCTGAGGTTCGCCCCGGAAAGATTAGCGCCCGAAAGGTTGACTCCGATTAAGATGGCTCCGCTGAGGTTCGCACCGCGCAAATCGGCTCCAGCAAAGTCTCTTTCTCCTTTTTCGTAATTGTTGAGCAGTTCGCTAACTTCCATAGGGCGTGATACCTTCTCTGATGGGGGGGGCGATCGAGAAATCTTAATTAGGAGGTTGTTTCAGAAATGGAACTGTGTCAGAAATTAGACTGTTTTAGCGTTTGCCTCAAACTTTATAACTTCCCATAACACCAGTTTCTGTTCAAACACAATCTCTTAATAAAGATTTTATATTGTTCTCACAGTAGCGATCGCCATTTCGGTACTTTTGACTTAAAAGTTAATGTTCCTTGACATAGATAGTCATTCCTTAACGATCGGGATTAATCCGCAAATTCAGGCGCACCGTACCCTGGAACCCTGCCGGCGGTTGCCAGGAAATCAAGGCTTTCTTGAGAGTCTCTAGAGCGTCTGTTGCTTTCAGGGTAGAGCTTCCAGAGTCTATCGCCACTTTCTGTACGCGGCCGTTTTGTACCGAAAACTCCCACACCGTCTCACCGCTAACTCCCGCCGGGAGATTAACAGATTGCAAGTATTGAGTCAAAGCAGCGCGACTCGCGGCATCCAAGCCTTGGGCACTGACTACTTGCAAGCGAGAAGTCAAAGGCTTCGGCGCGGGCGGCGGCGGCGGTGCTGGTTCGGCGTAAGGGGCTAGCCGCGCGACACCAGGAGCTGGACTCACCGGTAGCGGGCTCCGAGTCGGGGTCATACTGCGAACCCTGCCCCTAGTTTGCTCGTCCTTCTGGGCATCAAAAATACCTTCATAGCTGACACCCTGCGGCAATTCTACAGGCACTTGCACGCGACGGCGCGATCCATCTGGATCGACTCGCACTTCTTCGCTCACCGCCACCAAAGCCGTGTATTCCGATAGCAAGTGATAAGTCAGAGCAGTATTAGTCACAGCTTCCACCAGAGATTTAGTCTCGCCGCCAAACATTTGATTCATTAAACCTTTAATGCGCGATCGCCCCCAAAGTTGAGCCACCGCCGGATTACCAAAATCTGTAACACTTGCTGCGACTGAAGTTGACTCCCGCTGTCGCCCCGATTCGGGAGCAAAATTCACAGGTAAAATCTGCTCGTAAACTTTGCCGCCGGCTTGAGTGCCGCGGATGCGAAGTTTGCCGTTAGCCCGATCGCTCTTTTTGCCAAACAAAACCAGCGGTTGACTGGTAAATAAGTCTGGCGGGGCGATCGGATAAATCTCTGGTTTTTCCCCCATTCCTTCCCAACTAACTTGAATATTAGTCAATACCGGATTATTAATTTGGCGAAAAAACTTTTCAGCAGCCGGTGCTGACGGTTCATCTTGACGAACTACTTGAGAAGTACCTCTTCCCACTTCTGCCAAACGGTTGAGCAAAAACCGATTCACCGAACTGCCCACACCAAAACTATAAAGTCGATTTCCCGGTTTCAGACTCTGCTGCACCTGGGCGAGAACTTCATTTTCATTACCAATATAACCGTCAGTAATCAGTACAATACTCCGCAGAGTTCCTGTTTTTGTCGCTGGAAACTTCATCACAGTTTGAATGCCGTTGAGCAGTTCTGTGCCGCCGTTAGCCTGCAAAGCATCGATATACTTAATTGCCATTTGTCGATTAGCTTCTGTATTCGCTAAAGGAGTTGTTGAAAGTGCTTTCGCAGTGTTGGCAAAATCAATAATAGTAAAAGTATCCTTGGGATTTAGCCCTTGAATGAAGCGACGCATCAACTCCTTAGATTTTGCCAGCGGTTCGCCCTGCTGGGAACCGGAAGTATCCATCAAAAATACGACATCTTTCGGTACAATTTCATTGGTTTTGTAGTTTAAGGCGGGAATCAAATAAGTAGCAAAATGACCGCCCCGCTGGTCGGATTGAGTCAGGACTGTGGCGCGAGTATTTTCGCCTGCTACTCGATAGCGCAGAATTAAATCTTTATTGGGAATTGTGTCAGAGTCAGCTAATTTGACGCGAACAATATTGGCGCTGCGGTCAGTGGTAATTTGATGGGAAGTAGAGCGGACATCGCCGATCGCCACTCCGGCATCTATTTCTACCTCCACAGCGATATCGTGACCCGATCGCGTTCCGGGAGTCAAAACAGGCGGGTTAATGCGATCGGGATCGGTCGTATTTCGCGAAACGTAGCGCGGCCCAACCACCGTGGGAAACACAAATTCGTAATCGCCACCGACAAACTTGAGACTTTCGGTGTAGCGAATCGTAACTTCAATTTTTTCTCCCGGTTTGATATTAGCCAGAGACTGAGTAAAAATATTATCGCGTTCTTGTTCCAACAAACCCGCAGTCCGGCCTTCTTGGCGAGCTTTTTGGTAAATTTCCAAAGCTTCATCGCGCCGTTTGATATCACCTTTAATAATGCGATCGCCGATTTTAATTTCCATGTCATCCACCGCCGCTTCGTCGGGTAAAGGAAAGACATAAACAGCTTCTAAAGATTCGGGAAAAGGATTTTCAAACTTCTGAACAACTTCGACGCGGGAGATATTGCCGGCAATTTTGGCTTTAACTTCAGTTTTTTTGAGAGGAAATACTTGTTCTCTGGCAGTATTTTGAGTTTTGACGAACAAACCGCCGACATGACAGCGAGTTTCGGGCGATCGGGCTTCCACCTTGCAACCAACATCGTTACTAGCGACGATTTTCGGCGACAGAGGTGAGTAATTGTGCTCCCTAGCGTTGGCTTGAGCCGCGTTTGGAGCTAGCCACACGCCGCACTCGTTAGCGAAGCCCTCGAAGAGGATCGCAGCAAACAATGCGATACCAGCAGAAAGCAATTGTTGAGGGGACAGAACGCAGACAAACTTCATAGCGTATTTATCATCAGACTTGAGGTGCTCTGTCTACCATGACCTTAGCATTGGCGAAACGTTCCTGAGTTACCTTTCTGGAAACAGTGAGGGAATCTGTGTTTTGCATTTACATAAAGCAGTTCTCATCAAGATGAGGTATTGACAGATCGATTCCTCAATCCCTCCCTCGCCCAATCTAAAATCTAAAATCTAAAATCCCTCAATCTAAAATCGACTGACTTCTCACTTTTTGGAGAAAGGCTATATAGAACCCATTTGACATCTTTGAGTTTTTGGGTTGGGTGACGAGAAATATAGAGATCAACCCGGTTTCTGAGATTTACGCAGAATAGATATCAAATGGATTTTATATGTAAATTATTGATAATGCTGTCCCCCCCGAACATCGACTTCGCTCGGGGGGGACAGCACTATATAATTCCGATGCTACCGGATTTGATATTAGATCCGTTACATCTCGTATCTTCAGGCTTGACTGCTTAAACTTTCGCTTCCAAAGACTTGAGAAACTCCGTATTTACCCCCGACTCCCGCGTCAGGGCAATTTTTCCAGTCCGAGCAATTTCCTTAATCCCAAATTTATTCAGAACTTGGACGATCGCCACCATTTTACCCGGATCTCCGACAACTTCCAAAGTCAGCGTATCATCACCAATATCCACCACTCGCGCTCTAAAAATCTGAGCTAACTCAATGATCTCCGATCGCGTCCCGCTAGCGGCATTAACTTTCAGCAACATCAACTCCCGTTCCACACAGGGAATTTCCGTTATATCCTGAACTTTGAGCACATTAATCAACTTGTACAGTTGTTTGGTCAACTGTTCGATCACCTGATCGTCTCCCGGTACAACCATCGTAATCCGAGACACTCCCACTTGCTCCGCCGGGCCGACGGCCAGACTTTCAATATTAAAACCCCGACGGGCAAACAAACCAGCAATTCGAGTGAGGACACCCGCTTCATCTTCAACTAAAACCGAAAGAGTGTGTTTCATTTCTCCTAAAACTATTAAATTAGTCTGAATATCTGTTGCAGAAAGTGCGCGGTAGGATGCTGTGGTGGCGCACCGGTTGAGTTTGTAGGGTGTGCCGCCAGCATCGGTTAGCGTTTGTTTGTAGCTAACACGACTTTAGAGTGCGATCGAGGGAAAAATTTCTTAGTCTGTCGCCGTCACCATCGGCCAGAATCGCACTCTACAATAACTAAGTTTTTTTGTGTACGAACGTACACAATTCATCGGTCGAATAAAAATTATTGAGGTTTGGTGCCTGGTACAGACTGAAATTTTGACACCAATTGGTGACAAAATTGGCAAGTACCAAGAAACCCTAACTCACAAGATTTGTTGCATTCATTAACTCGCTCTTGTTGAAATCATCTGTGTCGATCTGCTTTACATCTGCTGTTCACCGGATCGCATCAAAGATTTAGGCAAGAAATTTACAGAAAAACCCGGTGTTGCAGCGATGGCATTTGGCGGCGGACTTGTTCTAGCCGATCGGGATTAATCTCTGCAATCGCCACACCCGGTTCTTCTCCCGCGTCCGCCAAAACCACACCCCAAGGGTCTACAATCATCGCGTGACCGTGAGTTTGACGGCGGCCGTAGTGGCGTCCAGTCTGTGCCGGGGCGATCGCGTAACAAGTATTTTCGATCGCCCTAGCTTGCAGCAAAACCTTCCAGTGATCCTTACCCGTGTAAGCCGTAAAAGCTGCCGGCACGAACAAAACATCAGCACCCTTGTGCGACAAATACCTGTACATTTCCGGGAACCGCACGTCATAGCACACAGAAAGTCCCAGCGTCCCCAACTCCGGCGACACATAAACCTGCGGCCAATCTTCACCAGCTTTCACCGTGTTTGATTCCCTGTAAGTAATGCCATCTGGTACATTCACATCAAATAAATGTACTTTTTTGTACCTTGCCAACTCCTTGCCGTTTGGGTCTACCAGCAAACAAGTATTGTATACCTTCCCGCTCTCGGTCGGCACCGGAAACCCGCCACCCAGAATCGTTACCTGGAAGCGCAGGGCCATAGTTTTGAGGAATTTTTCGCTTTGGAGTCCGATCGCCTCTGCTTGAGCAATTTTATCCTCTTCTTCTCCCATAAAGGAGAAGTTTTCTGGTAAGGAAATTAATTCCGCACCCCGACGTACTGCTAGGTCGATTAATTCCTCTGCCTGAACCAAATTTTTTTCCAGGTCAGGCAAGCTAGTCATTTGAATTGCTGCGGCGAGATAAGACTTCATCGATTCACAATATTAGTCAATAGTCAATAGTCATTAGTCAATAGTCATCTGTCATCAGTCATTAGTCATTAGTTATCAGAAACTTGAGAAACTAATGTGGTAACTAGATAGTTGAAAATTTTGGCTTTTTCCCACTGGCGCGGGGGAAGCCTCTCTTTGGAGTGCTTTTGTAGTGCGAGGTGTTGCAATCTGGAGTTTTCCCCGCCAGCGAGTCTAACCGTTGCCGCAACACCTCGCACTCAAACAAAAAATACTTTTTACCAAGCCGGAGATTTTCCCCGCGCGGGTGGCCTTTAACCAACCGGCTTTGAGAGTTTTGATGTTTGAAATTTCAATTCACATTTAATTCAAAACTCAACACTCAAAACTCTCAACTATTTTCCCCTAGGTTTGGCGATCTAATTTCGCTCAAATCTTACGGTAGCGGATGGAAAAGCAAGTCTGGGAAAAAGCGGTTAAATTCAATCAAACCCGCAGCTTGAATTGAGATCCAGAGGATTGCCAATACTGGTGCTGTCGAAAGAAACTTGACAAAATATTGCATGAATTCTGCTCCTGAAAATTTGAGACAGGTGGTAATTGTCGGTCTACCGCTAATTGCGCTAATTTGCAGTGCAATTGGTTAACTACTAGCTATTAGCGCCGATCCATTTCCCAATTTTAGCGGGGGGAAACAGTAATTTCATCGTCCTTAGCAAACATTTCACCGGTGGTGATTTCTTTGACAGCCGCCAGAGGCCACAAAACACCGCTCAGCATACAGCTAATTGCCAAAGGAACGTCGATAATAATCTCTTTTTCCTCGGGAGTTGATGATTTTTTGGCTGCTTGCAGGTAAGCGCGGCCCACCCAACCAATCCAACCAGCAATATACAAGAACAGGACGCTGGGAATCAAAAAGTCGCCAGCGAAACTCAAATTGCCGTCTACGATTAAGTGCGGGTATCCTTCCGGGCCGCACATCTCGGCAGAATAACGCTCGAATCGCGCTTTCGCAGATGCTGGGTCGCCATTTGTAGAACGCGCATTTTTAGCAAGTTCTTGGAATGCGGGAGAGTCTTTGCACGGCACTAAATTGTAAGCCGAAGCAACTGGAGCAAAACTGAACCACAGACTAACCACTAAAATTGCAGCAAACAATCGTCGCATGAAATTGTTTCCCTTTGTTACAAAACAATAAGTTTTTTTACAAGCATTTCAACTTGCCGATCGCGAATCTAGATTACCGCACTTGCTGAGAGTGTAAAATCTCCATCATTGATGCGGGAAAACCTAATACAATCAGGGATTCGCATTTTATCAGTCAGCGTGAGAGCTAGCAATACCGCAAGGATATTTCACAGCTTGCATCACTTCTCGATCGCCCGCATCTGTCCACAGGACAGGCAGATGCTCCTAGGAGCTATAACCTGAGTACAAGTATAGCGGGGGAGTTGCGCCGAATTAGTTAAGCTAGCAATAGCTAACCTATCAAATAAAATTACCAGTTAATGGCAACCATTTTCGCGATCGAAACAAGTTGTGACGAAACAGCAGCAGCAATTGTTAAGAATCGTCAAGTTTGCAGCAATGTTGTAGCATCACAAATTAAAATCCACCAGCAGTATGGTGGAGTAGTACCCGAAGTAGCTTCGCGCAGTCACCTAGAAATGCTAAATCAGGTAATTGCCCAGTGTTTGAGTGAAGCCAACCTGAGTTGGTCAGAAATTGACGGCATTGCAGCCACTTGTGCACCCGGTTTAGTAGGTGCATTGTTAGTCGGGCTCACAGCAGCCAAAACCTTAGCAATAGTCCACCAAAAACCTTTTTTAGGTGTCCACCACCTCGAAGGACACATCTACGCTTCTTACCTTACCGAACCCGACTTGCAGCCACCATTTTTGTGCTTGTTAGTTTCCGGGGGACACACCAGCTTGATTTACGTCAAAGATTGCGGCGTTTACGAAACAGTAGGACAAACACGCGACGATGCAGCCGGTGAAGCTTTTGATAAAGTCGCCCGACTCTTGCAGCTAGGATATCCAGGCGGGCCGGTAATTGACAAATTAGCAGCCCTTGGCAATCCCCAAGCATACCCCCTACCAGAAGGCAGAATTTCGATGCCGGGAGGCGGCTACCATCCCTACGATAGTAGCTTTAGCGGGTTGAAAACAGCAGTTTTGCAATTAGTGCAGAAACTTAAAAAACAAGATATTAATACCGGTGGCGAAGGCATTTTAGCTGACTCTACAATTAATGATATTGCGGCGAGTTTTCAGGAAACAGTAGCTAAGAGTTTAACAAAAAGAGCGATCGGCTGCGCGCTAGATTTCGGGCTCAGCACTATTGTAGTAGGCGGCGGAGTTGCAGCAAACAGCGGACTGCGAAAACACTTACAAACAGCAGCAACCAAACACAAATTGCGAGTATTGTTTCCCCCATTAAAATATTGTACAGACAACGCAGCAATGATCGGCTGTGCCGCAGCAGAACACTTGCAGCGAGGACACACATCACCGCTGAATTTAGGAGCAAATTCGCGGATGGCAGTTAGCGATATTATGGAACTGTACAGCAGTTGACTGTTATTAGTTGTTTGTTATTAGTTATTAGTTATTGGTTATTGGTTATTGGTTATTGGTTATTGGTTATTGGTTATTGGTTATTGGTTATTGGTTAACAGCTAACAACTAACAATTAACGCCT
Source organism: Microcoleus sp. S1D4 (assembly GCF_036700765.1). Classification (NCBI taxonomy): domain Bacteria; kingdom Bacillati; phylum Cyanobacteriota; class Cyanophyceae; order Oscillatoriales; family Microcoleaceae; genus Microcoleus; species Microcoleus sp. S1D4. The sequence goes on along the minus strand of NZ_JAUBPP010000007.1, from coordinate 220,286 downwards.
AACAACTAACAGCCAACAGCTAACAGCTAACGCCTAACAACTAACAACTAACAACTAACAACTAACAACTAACACCTATAGCAATCCTTGCAGGAGTCGTAAATATTTTTACCCCACCCCAACCCTCTCCGCGAGTTCGGGGAGGGAGTAAGAAATTAACAAATGATTTAGGATTGCTATAACAACTAACAACTAACAACTAACAACTAACAACTAACAACTAACAACTAACAGCTAACACCTAACAGTCAACCAAACCATGAAAATCAGATCCGCAGTAGAAAGCGATTTAGCAGCAATTGTTCAAATATATAACGCAGCAATACCGGGCAGAATGTCCACAGCAGATTTAGAACCAGTTTCAGTAGAAAGTCGCCTCGCGTGGTACAGAGAACATTCTCCCAATACCTGGCCGATTTGGGTAATGGAATCAGAACAAAATATTGTGGGGTGGCTGAGTTTTCAGCTTTTCTACGGACGCGCCGCCTATCAGCATACAGCAGAAGTTAGCCTCTACGTCTCGCCCGATCGCCAACGCTGCGGAATTGGACAAAAATTATTGCAATCGGCAATCCTGCGGAGTCCCGAATTGCAACTTAAAAACCTGATAGGCCTGATTTTTGCCCACAATCAGCCGAGTTTAAGATTGTTCGAGAAATTTGGCTTTCAGCAGTGGGGATATCTGCCGCAAGTCACCGAACTTGATGGCGTTGAAAGGGATATCGTAATTCTCGGTTTGCGTTGTTTGTAGGGAAACGGCAATGCCGTTTCCCTACCATCGGCCTGATTTGGAGGAGACGGCAATGCCGTTTCCCTACTCTGCTACAATTATGATTTCATCCAAAGATGCGATCGCCACATCAGCCTTTTCCAAATGACTAACCTCGGCATTTCCCCAACAAATCCCGATACAGCCAGCCGCCCCCGCATTCTGACCCATCTGAATATCACCCGTTGAATCTCCCACCATCAAAGTCGCTGCAGGATTTACTCCCAGTTGTTCGCAAGCTTGCAAAAACAATCTCGGATTGGGTTTATTAAGTTCCGTCGAATCCACACCCATTTCTAACTGAATCCAATCGCTTAATTCATGAGTTTTCACAAATTTCTGCACCGCCGCCGTCGTAGCAGCAGACAAAATTCCCAGCTTTAAACCAGCTTCGGAAAGATATTTCAGCACTTCCAAACTGCCGACAAACATAGGAGAAGATGACGCATTTTTAAACATTTCGTCCGCTTCATTAAAAGCGCGGCCCGCAATAGTTAAAGATTCCAACCATCCCCTGCCAGTTTCCGCAATGTATCCCGCCGCCACAATCTCATTTTCTCTGCGACTGCCCACTGCTAGCAAACCCGTGGGGTCAATGCTGCCGCTTTCGATGCCGAAAGCCATTTGTAAAGGCTCTCCAACGCCGGGAATTTGAGCATCTGCGAGGCGCGATCGCTTAAGCCCCAAAAGTCTCAAAAACTCCTGAGAATCCTCTAGAGTGCCGTCTTTGTCAAAGATTATGGCTTGAATATTTGAGAAGGTAATGTCCCGACATTTAATACTTACCAAGAATCATAACTCCGAAATTTTTATATTTTTTTGTATTGTCTCATCTTGTGCTCTTTTTGGCAACTGTTTTGAGCGCAATGATACTCTTGTCCCCCCCTTCTTAAGGGGGGTTAGGGGGGATCTAGGCCCTAACTATTACGATCGCACTCCGCCAACAACTCCTGACAAACTCCTTCACAATACTGCAACACATCAACATTCGTCAACCTGACAACTTTGAGTCCATACCCCTCTAAAATCCCTGTTCTTTCTGCATCATGTTGTTTCCCCTGTTCCGTAAAATGACTTTCCCCATCTACCTCAATTACCAATCTTAAAGCAGCACAATAAAAATCCACAATAAAATTGTCTATCGGTCGCTGCCTCAAAACTCGAAAAGAGAAATTTCTTAGACAATTTTGCCAAAGTTTTTTTTCGGCTGGAGTTGGATTTTTCCGAAGTTACTAGGCGATTGGGATAAGTTTTTGGTTGTAAGGTAGGTGGAAATTGGAGGCGTTTAATTTGGTCATAATTCTCCTCCTGTCGAGCCGGAGATCGCCCCTAACCCCCTTAAGAAAGGGGGAACAAGAATGCTCTTAAAGTCAACCCCTACTCCCCTTCTTAAGGGGGATGCGAGGGGGATTTCCGGGGCATAAATATATTAAGTAAACCGTATTTGGTCGTAATTCTCCTTTTCTCGATCCGGAGATCCCCCCTAACCCCCCTTCTTAAGGGGGGGACAAGAGTTGAAACCGCTAATTTTTTTATTTAAAATATGATCGGTAAAAATTCCACATTGTTTAAAATCTTCCTGCTAAATTTGCCACTATTAATGCTATTTGAACAGGCTTCACCGGCTTAGCAATATGTGTTTGAAAACCCGCTGCGATCGCCCTTTCGCGCTCTTGCTCGCTCGCATACGCAGTCAGCGCCGCGGCGGGGATTTGTCCTCCGGCTGCTGCAGCCAGAGCTCGCACTTGCCGAATTAAAGAATATCCGTTTTCTTCGGGCATTCCCAAATCCGAAATCAGCACGTCATATCTGCCGGGATTTTCCGTCAAAGCAGCCATCGCTACTTTGACAGATTCCGCCGTCAATACCTCCGCGCCGTAGCTTTCGAGCACGAATTTTAAGAGCTCGCGGGTATCAGCTTCATCATCGACAACTAAAACCTGCAAATTTTCTAAAGAAGGGACACAATCGCCTAAAGTGTTCAAAGGCTCTGACAGTGCAGCCGACTCTAAAGCGTTTAGCCGTGCAATATCTTCAGGCGAGCCTCGCAAGGGCAATCTCACAGTTATTGTAGTTCCTTTTCCCTCCCCCAGACTGTCGGCTTGCACCCTTCCCCCGTGCAATTCGACGAGATGGTAGACGATCGACAAACCCAATCCCAGACCTTGATTTTTCTTAGTCGTGCTAGAATCTCCTTGGCGGAAGCGATCGAAAATATGCGGCAACAACTCCGGCGCCATCCCTTTTCCCGTGTCGGTGACTTGAATTTGAGCGCGATCGCCGATCGCCTGTAAAGCAACTTCCACTCGTCCCCCCGGTGGAGTAAACTTAATCGCATTAGACAAGATATTCCACACAACTTGTTGCAAGCGATCGGCATCGCCCAAGACAGTTACAGAAGTCAACTGCGAAACAATTTCAAGGTTTTTGGCCTCCGCTGATAATTGCAGCCCATCGATCGCAGCTTGCACCACAGAAGCCAGATCGATCGAACTAATATTGAGTTGAAGCTTACCGTTGGTAATCCGCGAAATATCGATAATATCTTCGATTAACTGAGCTTGCGTCATAGCGCTGCGCTCGATCACATCTAGGGCGCGATCGGCGGCGGCTTCTTTCAAGTTTCCGGTGCGGAGTATTTGCGCCCACGCTAGAATCGGAGTCAGGGGATTGCGGAGCTCGTGGGAGAGATTCGCCAGAAATTCATCCTTAGCTCTGTTAGCAATTTCTGCTTGTTGGCGGGCCCACTTTTCCTGCTCCAATAACTGCGATCGCTCTGTCTCAAACTGCTTGCGCTCCGTGATATCCTCCACCGACAGCAGAATCATCGAAACCCTCTCTTCTGGCTCAACTTTACAAGCATTTAGCAGCACAGTTTTCGGCCCTAGCCGCTCAAAAACCTGCTCCACCTCAAAATTTTTAACTTCCACATTATTAAGCAGAATATCTTGCAACATACCTCGCAGTTGCGAGATATTCCACTGCCCGTCAGCAAGTTCAAACAAACAAGTTTGGGCGGTTTCTGAAGATGAAACTTTAAACGTTTCGTAGAACGATCGATTAGCGGTATTCACTCGGAAATCAGCATCCAGCACGATTAAAGGAGTTGGCACACTTTCCACAATTGTTTCTGCATAGTTGCGGGCTGTTTCTAAGGTTGCAGCACTGCGTTTGAGAGCGTCAATATCGATCAAAACCATCACCACACCCTCAATCTGGTTTTCCGCTGTGCGGTAAGGACGAATGCGGAGTGCGTACCAATATCCCGATGCAGTTTGCACTTCTTGTTCTTTGGTATTGAGAGTATCCAGTACCTCCCAAATCATCGCTTCTAAATTGGGAATTTCCAGATTGGCTCGGATGTCGCTAAACGGGCGTCCGACATCCGTAGAAATTAGATTGAACAGCCGCTGCGCCATCGGCGTAAAGCTGCGAATCCGCAAATCGTTTGCCAGCATTAAAATTGGAATACTGATACTTGCAAGCAAATTAGTTACATCGTTATTAACCTGCTGCAAATCTAGATTTCGAGTGCGAAGTTCCTCAACAGTGGTAATCAGTTCTTCATTAGTCGCTTGAATTTCTTCCTTGGCAGTTTCTAGTTCTTCGTTGATGCTTTGCAGTTCTTCATTGCTCGAAATAATTTCTTCGTTAGCAACTCTCAAGTCTTGATTGAGATTTTCTTGCTCCTCTATCACCGCTTGCAGGTGCAATTGAGCCACAGTTTTGTCTTGGTTGGCGGTGCCCAGTTCCTGTCTGAGCCGCACTATTTCCCGCTCCAAATCGTTTGGTTCTAGGCTGTCAAAAGTTACGTCAGTCAGATCGAGCGCTGGGGGTAAAGCTTCTTCAAACACTAACAAAAAATAGCGCACTTCCGCGATCGCAGGTTGGAACGGAATCACCTCAAAATTAACAAAATTCGTGAATTCGCCCTCTTGCAGCCTCACCCGTTCTTTTGTCACCGTCACGTTCTGAGTTTGCGCTTGATAAATAGCCGTGCGAAGTTCCAGAGACAATCCAGAAACCGCCATTGCAAACAAATTTAAACTCGGCGTTCCGGGTGTTAATTTCAAATAGCGATTGGTATCTCCCCGCAGTTGCACAATGTCCATCTGGTCGTTGACCACCGCCCCCACAAAAGCACAGCGATTTAAAATCAATTGGTCTGTTTCGCGTCCCAAGTCAAAGCTGTTGACAAAATTTGGATTCATTGGCTGGGAATTTTCTATTTGGTTGAGGGGAGAGAAACTTGTCGCAAAGGACAGTCGGGGACGAGTCGCCGTTAACTTTTTGGCATAAATTTTCGACTGGCCGTCGGCTAAATTAAATAAGTCCGAAGATTTCCCTGTACTTTCGGAAGTGCCGAGCATCAAGAAGCCTGTTGGGTTGAGACTGTAATGAAAAATCGATAAAACTCGTTTTTGTAAAGGTTCTGCTAAATAAATCAGTACATTGCGGCAGCTAATCAAATCGAGATTAGAAAAAGGCGGGTCGATGCCTAAGTTTTGTCGGGCGAACACGCACAATTCGCGGACTTCTTTGTTGATGCGATATCCGCCTGTTTCTAGGGGGACAAAGAAGCGAGTGCGTCTCTCTGGTGAAACGCCTAACATCTGGTTTTCTGAGTAGAAACCAGACCTCGCTTTGCCGATCGCCCCTTCGCTGATATCTGTGGCAAAAATTTGGATCGGCAGCGAAAGATCCAGATCGCCCAAATACTCTAACAAGCAAATGGCGATCGAATAAACTTCTTCACCAGTCGAACATCCAGCCACCCAAATCCGCACCGGAGTCTCTGTGGATTTATTTTTAGTAATTGTGGGGAAAACTTGTTCTTTTAAGCGTTGAAAAACTTCTAAGTCGCGGAAAAAACTCGTGACGTGGATCAGGATTTCTTCATACAAAGCTCTGACTTCCGCCGGATGATTCAGCAAATATTGAGCGTAATCTTCCACTCGTTCCAGCTTGTACAGCAGCATCCGCCGCTGCATTCGCCGGTTCAGGGTGGCCGGTTTGTAGTGGGTGAAGTCAACGCCTGTACTGGATTGGAGCAGGGCAAAAATCGTCGCCAGGGGCGATCCGGGTTGGGGCAATTCCTCAGCGTTAACCACGGGAAGCGACAGGGCCAGAAAGGCGTGGCGACTGAGATTTGCCAATTCCCGCGCAATTGCTTCAGGCGGCAGAATAAAATCGACATTTCCTGTAGCGACAGCGGTACTGGGCATACCGTCAAATTTTGCGGTTGCTTCGCATTGAGCAAAAGTCACGCCTCCGGCTGCTTTGATGGAGTTGAGCCCATGAGCGCCGTCTCCATCGGCCCCCGATAAAACTACAGCGATCGCCTTGTGGCCGCGATCGACTGCTAAGGACTCGAAAAACGCATCTCCCGGCATATATTTGCCAAAAATCTTTTCCCTCGGCATCAGTCTCAGCCTTCCTTCGTGCAGCAGCAGCTTGGTATTCGGCGGAATGATGTAGACATGGTTTGGTTCTGCGGCGATGCCGTCTTCCACCTCGCCCACGGGCATTTGCGTGGTTCTGCCGAGAATTTCGCCCAGCAAACTTTGGCGATCCGGCGCTAGGTGCTGGATCAGCACAAATGCCATGCCGGTATCTGCGGGTAAGTTGATCAGCAACTGAATGAATGCTTCCAACCCTCCCGCAGAGGCCGCAATCCCGACGATCGGAAAAGGGGCATCGGTTTTAGCTTCGAGTTCTAAGTCGATCGCACCGGGGGCGATCGATCCCCATGTATTTTCGTTAAATAAGTTCATACTATTGACTTAAGTACCGCAGATTAACAGCTAGTTAATCTGCTCAGCTTGAAAAAATGTAATCGAGGTTAATTTATAGCAGCTTGAGTTGCTAAAATTGTCAAACCGTCTTATACCAATTTAATATGAAGTTGCATATATCCCGATCCCCCTAAATCCCCCTTAAGAAGGGGAGTAGGGGTTGACTTTGAGAAGAATCTTGTCCCACCCCCTACTCCCCTTAGTAGGGGCGGTGGATGGTGCGTGCCCGCCCTCTTGGTTAGGGGGGATCAGATTCTACGGGGCATCATAAAAAATTGGTATTAGGGATTAGGTACGGTGTTAGAGCGATGGTAGGAATTGGGGTCAAATACTTGAAAAATCGTGTTTTTTTTTATACTCTCGTCGGCGGCTGCCATATTCATAAATTAAGCACGAAATCGCTTAAATACTATCCTCCCGAGGGCCTATTTGGTTGTCCCATCGTTCGGGCTGAGAACCGGCTCGCATACCCCCTACTTTCTGTTCAGAAGACCCTATTTTAAGCTTTTATCGCTTACTTGGGAAGGTAGGGATATTTTAATTTAATAACTTTTTCCTTACAACTATGACATAAATTGTCGTCGGTTGCGGTAAATTGTGGGAATTAATTGTGCGATCGAGAGCGAAATATTTATTCTGCATAAATCTCAGAAACCGGGTTTCTATCTATCTATCTATATTTATTATTACCCAACAAAAAAGTCGTAGAAACCGGTTTTCTCTCCCCCGTGTAAATCTCAGAAACCGGGTTTATATCTATATTTATTATCACCCAACAAAAAGTCGTAGAAACCGGATTTCTCTCCCTTGCGTAAATCTCAGAAACCGGGTTTATATCTATATTTATCGTCACCTAACAAAAAGTCGTAGAAACTGGGTTTCTCTCCCCCGCGTAAATCTCAGAAACCGGGTTTATTTCCCTTACGTAAATTTCAGAAACCGGGTTTCTATCTATATTTATCGTCACCTAACTAAAAACTCCTAGAAACCGGGTTTCTCCCGGTATCACCGGGGACTAGGACGATCGCCCTTAACTAACTATGGCGCTATCGTCTCGCACAATATCAGATAGAGCGATCGGCTCGCGCTCATCGGTCACAGACATTTCCAAGAATTAGGAAAAAGAAAGCCCAAAGCCTAATAATATCGCAAATCAGAAGTTTTGGAGGTGTCTAATAGTTATAACTATTTACTAATACCTTAAAAAAACGGGAGAATGCCGACCATTTAAGTTAAAATAAAAATAGTACAAATTACTCAGTGGTCGGCTTACAAAATATGTATGCTACTGATTAGCTGAAGTCCCGGAATTCACATCATGACTTCTAATGAATCTTCCCCTGAAATTAAACCAGCAGAATCGATCGCCCCAGCCGCCCTCGACAGCCAACAATTAGCCGAAACTGAAGCCCCCTTTCCCATTGTCGGGATTGCCGCCTCAGCAGGAGGGCTCGAAGCATTCACGGGGTTACTCAGCCATTTGCCGGTAGATACGGGTATGGCGTTTGTGCTGATTCAGCATTTAGCCCCGGATCACAAAAGTCTGCTAACCGAGATTCTCGCCAGACAGACGAAAATGCCTGTTAGTGAGGTAAAAGACGGCATGGCTGTAGAGCCGAATCAAGTCTACATTATTCCGCCCAACACCAAGATGGTGCTGTGTAAAGGCGTGCTGCAACTATCCCCGCGCGAGAAGATTTATGGCAAATATATGCCGGGAGATGCGTTTTTTACCTCATTGGCGACCGATCGCGGCCACAAGGCGATCGCCGTAGTATTATCCGGGGGAGACGGAGACGGTTCCCTAGGGCTCAAGGCAATCAAAGCAGCCGGAGGCATGACTTTTGCTCAATGTCAAGACACGGCAAAATTCGATAGTATGCCGAATACCGCTGTCGCTACAGGGAATGTCGATTTTGTTCTGCCGCCGGAAAAAATTGCCGAGGAACTGGCAAACTATAGCGGCAGCGGCCTTCTAACTTCCACAATTTCCCTAGCAAAAGTTGAAGAATCGCCCGAACCGGGAGATGCCCTGGCAACTATTTTTGCCCTGCTAAAATCAACCGCAGGCGTTGATTTTAGCCACTACAAACCCACAACGATCGCGAGGCGCATCCAGCGGCGGATGGTATTGTACAAGCTCGAAAACCTCGATGATTATGCCGAATACCTGCGACAAAATGCGGCTGAAGTCACAGCTTTGTATGAAGAAATCTTGATTCACGTTACCAGTTTCTTCCGCGATCCCGAAGCCTTTGAAAATTTAAAAGAGCTGGTTTTCCCCGCCATTACCCAAAATAAATCTCCAGAAGCTCCGATTCGGATTTGGGTGGCGGGATGTTCTACTGGTGAAGAAGTTTATTCGATCGCCATTTGTTTGTTAGAGTTTTTGGGCGATCGAGTTATGCCGATTCAGATTTTTGCTACAGATATCAGCGAGACGGCGATCGGCAAAGCGAGGTCTGCCACCTACTCAGAAAACCAGATGGTAGACGTTTCACCAGAACGCCGTACTCGCTTCTTTATTCGCGCCGAAGAAGGAGGTAGTTATAGAATCTGCAAAGCAGTCCGCGAACTGTGTGTATTTGCGCGACAAGACTTAAGCAGCGACCCGCCTTTTTCCAATCTCGATTTAGTTAGCTGCCGCAATGTGCTGATCTATTTGGGAGAGTCGCTGCAAAAAAAAGTGATGCCGATTTTTCATTACAGTCTCAACGCAGCAGGCTTTCTGTTGTTAGGCAGTTCTGAAAGTACGGGGAAATTTTCATATTTGTTTACTTCTGTCGATAAAAAGTCTAAAATTTATGCCAAAAACTTGACGGCAACTCGTCCCACATTTTCGTTCGCGCCGAGTTCCTATCCCGTCGTTAAAGCTGCTCTAGAACAGAGAATGAATGAAGAAAATTCGATCGATAATTTTGACTTAGAACGCGAAACTGACCAACTGATTTTGAATCGCTACGCCCCAGCCAGCGTGCTTGTTAACGAGCAGATGAAAATCCTGCAAGTGCGGGGAGATATCGATCCTTACTTTAGAGTGGTAGCCGGAACGCCGGACTTAAACTTGCTGACAATGGCAAGGGGAGGCTTGCTTGTGGATCTTCGCACCGCAATTTCTCAGGCACAAACGCAGAACGCGACTGTTAGGAAAGAAAGGGTATTGGTTGAATGGGGCGGGCGATCGTCTGCGGTGAATCTTCAGGTGGTGCCGTTCCAGTCGCGCACCACCGCAGCACGCTATTTTTTGGTGCTGTTTGAAGAAGTTTTAGCCCCGGCGAGCGACTTTTCCACCGTCACCGCCCAAAATAGCGATCGAGGTGATTCCGATCCGGAAAATGAGCGGCTGAGGCAGGCGCTTGCCGCCGCTAACCAAGAAAAACTTGCGGCGCGATCGCACCTGCAATCGCTAATCCAAGAGCAGGAAAATCTCAACCAAGACCTCAAAGTTGCCAACGAAGAAGTCCTCTCCAGCAATGAGGAACTGCAAAGCATCAACGAGGAACTAGAAACTGCTAAAGAAGAGATTCAAGCTACTAACGAGGAACTCACCACCACTAACGAGGAACTTCGCAGCCGAAATCTCGAACAAAGCCTGGTCAATAACGATTTGACAAACTTGCTTGCTAGTATCAATATCCCAGTTTTAATGCTGGCAAACAATTTAGAAATTCGACGATTTACGCCCACGGCGCAGAAACTTTTTAATCTGATTATCACAGATATTGGACGACCCTTTAGCGACATCCGATCGACTCTTGATGTTCCTGACTTGGAACAGATGATTTTGGAGGTAATTGATACTCTCCAGACGCAAGAACGAGAAGTTAAAACTTTGTCGGGATATTGGTACAACCTCCGCATTCGCCCTTACCGCACCACGGAAAACCAGATTGAGGGCGTGGTGATGGTTTTGATCGATATTGATGCTCTAAAACGCAGTGCCAGAACTTTGGAGGAGGCGCGCAACTACGCTGAAGCTATTGTGGAAACTGTGCAAACGCCTTTAGTCACGCTAGATGCTGATTTCCGAGTGCACAAAGCAAATCGATCGTTCTATGAAACGTTTCAGGTTTTATCCTCAGAAACAGCGCAATCTTCGCTGTTTGAGCTAGGAAACGGGCAGTGGAACATCCCGCAATTGCGATGGATTCTGGAAGATATTCTGGTGAGCGATGTTCAGCTTCAAAACTTTGAGTTGACTCATTTCTTTGAGAATATCGGCTCCAAAACTATGCTGCTGAATGCTTGCAAACTTGAACGAGAAGACCAAGCTTTAATGATTTTGCTGTCTTTGGAGGATATCACTGCTCGCAAGCAGTTTGAGACGGAGCGATCGCAGTTATTGGAACAGGAACAGTTTGCCCGCCAAGAAGCAGAAATTGCTAACCGCACTAAAGACGAATTTCTGGCGAATCTCTCCCACGAACTCCGCAATCCCCTGACTCCGATCCTGGGGTGGGCGAAACTGCTGCGTAGCGGGAAGCTGAAGGAAGCCGTCGCGGATCGCGCTCTAGAGGTGATCGAGCGGAGCGCGCTGGCGCAAGCTCAGTTAATCGAAGATATCCTGGATATTTCGCGGATTACTGGCAACAAGCTCGTTCTCGATACCAGTCCGATGGATCTGCAGTTAGTGGTGCAAGCTGCGCTCGACGGGGTTCAACTATCAGCGGATACCAAAAACATTGAAATTGTTTCGGAGTTGACTTCTATAACTGTTTTAGGCGATGCCGATCGCTTGCAGCAAGTTGTGTGGAATATCCTGTCTAATGCGATTAAGTTTACTCCACCGGAGGGACGAGTGGAAGTTTCCTTGGAGCCGATCGAGCTTCGCGCTCAACTTCGAGTTACTGACACGGGAAAAGGCATTGCGCCGGAGTTGTTACCGCATATTTTCGATCGCTTCCGCCAAGGAGATTCTAGCAGCATTAAGACGAATCAAGGGCTGGGATTGGGTTTGTCGATCGTCTACAATCTGGTGCAATTGCACGGGGGAATCGTGCTCGCCGAAAGTCCGGGGGAGGGAAAAGGAACTACAATAACTGTGAGATTGCCTTTGCCAGACTCGGCTGAAGTGTTGACAGGGGCGATCGATTTCCCACCAACTGTATTGGCTGCAAATTCAGGCGACGCATCTAGCGATACCGTCCCTTCTCTCGCAGGCTTGCACATTTTAGCTGTAGACGATCGCATCGATACGCGCGAGTTATTGGAATTTGTGCTCGAAAGCTACGGGGCGGAGGTTGTGACGGTTGCATCTGCCAGAAGTGCGATCGCTGCTTTGACTGAAAATCCCGGCAGATACGACGTGCTGATCTCCGATATCGCCATGCCGGAGGAAGATGGGTATTTCTTGATTCGAGAAGTGCGAGCTCTTGCTGAGGCAGCCGGAGGACAAATCCCAGCCATTGCGCTGACTGCCTATGCGAGCAAGCCCGAACGCAAAAAGGCGATCGAGGCAGGTTTTCAAAGGCATATTACTAAGCCTGTGAAACCCGTTGAACTAGCATTAATTGTTGCTAATTTAGTAGGACGATGTTAAATACTTTTGATCTAATGTATAGCCCAATACGGTTTACTTAAGACGATCTCCCTGGCACACCCCTTAAGAAGCAGGGTGGTTTTATTGTCATCCTAGAAATAGGTACGTAATTGGGCTTTAGCCCTCTTTAGACGTATATATAAAGAGGGCTAAAGCCCAACTACGTACCTTTATTAATATAACACTTGCGTCCCAGACGCGAGCTTTGAGCGGTGCTTTCTGTCGTTTCAGATTTCTTCTCCCCACAATAAAACCACCCTGCCTAACCCCCCTTAAGAAGGGGAGTAGGGGGTGGGACAAGAATGCTCTCAAAGTCCCCCGACCTAATGGGGATGCGAGGGGGATCTCCGGGGCATAAATATGTTAAGTGAACCGTATTGTTCTATAGCCTTTCTCAGAAAGATGAGGTACTATCGGGCATTGGCCAAACAGGGCATTGGCCAAACAGGGCATTGGGCGGAGCGAAGCGGAGGGATTGGCCAAACATGGCATACTAATCGTTACCAGGCTGTTCCTGGTAACGAGTAATATCAAATCCGGTAGCATCGGAATTATAAAATCGAGTCAGATCAAATCCGCGCTTCATAGTTCTGTATTCATCTCTCTCTTGTCTTCCTCTGTGTTCTCTGCGCCCTAGCACCGGTTAAATCATTCCGATGCTACCGGAAACGATATAATCGCTTAAGTTATTAAATTTTCATTGCTAAGTGGTTCCCAAAAAGAGCCGGCAAACCAATATATTCGTCCCTTCATGAATTAGTTTTTTTCAGCGATTAGTTCAGCAGCCAAAGCGATAACAGATTCCGTATTAATCCTCGCCGTATAAGCGATTTGTGGGCCTTGTATTCCCTTTAAATCTTCAACACGTTTGTGAATTTCCGACACACCTATAGCTTTTAAGGCTGTCAAAAATGCTTGGTCGTGATAAACTTCTTCGGAAAACGAAACTTCGTCACTTTTAGAAAGATTTTGAATGCGAGCCGCTTTGTTGACTGTAGATCCAAAATAGTCGATCGCATTATTGAGATTTACCAGCAAAGCCGTCCCTCGGTGAATGCCCACGCTAACACGAATCCACTCTGCAGGCGGGCGAGTAGAGTTGTACTTTCTGAAACTGGCCACAGCAGCAGCAGCCGCCATAATTGCTTCTTCGTTGCTGATAAAAGAAGCCATAAGGGCATCGCCGATGGTTTTAATGACTTTGCCGCCAAATTGCTCTACCGACTCAAATAAAATTTCAAAATGATCGCGCACGATATTGTATGCTTTAGTATCTCCAAGGGTTTCGTACATTCTGGTAGAACCAGTAATATCGGTAAACATAATAGTAATCGCGCGAATCTTGACTCGCTCTCTTTCCGATATCGCTGCTTCGCCGAACAAACGCTTGTAATCTGGGTGGTGAAGCAGTTGCATTCCTGACAGTCGCAGGGGCAGTTGTTCTAATGTCAATTCTTCGGGCAATTCATCGGGATGCAAAATCAGCCCGGACAAATTGTGCTCGGTATTAGTTAGTTCGATTTTAACTTTTCCCGGACGCACAGTCAGCTTTTGTTTGTCAAAATCTGGCCCCGTTAACTGCTTGATTTTAATTTCTTGTATTTCTTCGGTTGCTTCGCCTTCAACTTTTAAAATCCCTTTAGCTAAGGTGAGGGGACAGCAGTACCGATATTGACCGCTTTCTAAGATAATTATCTCGGATGCGGTGCAGCATAAAGGTGTTACCAGTTGCAGTTTGTTATGAAGTACCGGAGGGGGAGCACAGATGGGGCGCAGTTTCGGGTCTTCGATTTCTTTGTTGAGGGAAAAAGTAACTTCGATGCGATCGAGCAAATCAATGTTAAACTCGCGATCGCACATTGGGCAAAAAGACATTTCCGATGCGTCTGCCAAATCCTTGAATTCGTCTGCTATCATGTTGCAGTGCGGGCAGTGAATGTCCCAGTGCAGGTCAAAAGTGCCGGCTTTTACTCCGTGCAGAAATTCGGAAGTAATTCTTTTAACATTCTTGACAGTATCGCCGGCTACGTAGTAAGGATTAATCCGCAATCTCTGCAAAATGTGGGAACCGATTAACCAGTTTTCGATTTGGTCGATCGTTCCTTTGCTAGAATTGGAACGTTGTTTAAGTTGTTCTACTTTTTCTGTTAATAATTCGATATTCACGAGCTGCTTGCCTTTGAGCGTCAGGGCAAGAAATTTTTAAGCATTGTCTCAGATAATTTCTTCGTCTGCTTGGTTCTTCCCTGACAATTCTGATAAATTTGCACCTGTCCCGCTGTCCCTGATCTGTGTATAAATCTTAACAAATTAGCAAGCTAAAGGCGATGTTTCTTTAGGCTGAAGGATGGGTCAGTTGTTACACAAGAGCGATCGCTGCATCTGTCTTCAGGAATATATTATAAAATGTCCGGCGAATTAATTATAATCAATCTTAGTTTCAAACAACAATTCAGCCCCAGAGGCTCTCGATTGAAACCAGACTAAAATAGCAAATATCCCACCCATCCCCATACCACAAATGCTAAACAAAATTTGGCAATTCCTCAAACAACTAATTCAGCGCCTATTGGGCTCCGCACCCCCACCAAAACCCCAAAATACCCCCATCCGCCCCACCCTCACAGACGCGGAATACGAATCGAAATTTATGGAAATTCTGGAAGGGGTAAATGCTGGCTGGAGTCGAGGGGATGTCGCGGGATTTTTAATCGCAAAACGGCTTAAAGATAGTGAATTGGCTGGTTGGTTGCGACGGTTTGGAACTCGATTGTTTGAGGAGGAGACGCACGCATCATCCACCGCCCCTGCGGATGTGGTGGCTTCGCTGCAGGAATTGGCGCGCAGGCTGGGTTTGTTTGGTAGAATGGGTAGCGGGGAATTGTCGCAGGTGGCGGGGGATATTGGGCGGGAGATTTTGACGCGATTTCCGCTACCGGTGGTTGAGGATGATGTTGGATATGGGAATGTGATTGAGGCGGTGTTTGTTGGGAATGGTTTAGGTTTTTCTGGGGATGGGAATCGCAGCGGCGCGTCAGATGTGCCCGGATGAATTGAATGGCCGAACTTGCCTATATCTAGCATTTTGGTCGAGTTGGGCGATCGGCATGATATTCTTAGCAATTAAGCGCCGCTTCCGTCGGTAATTTTCACGCACTCAAATAGGACTAAACAAAACTGAATTCCTCACTACAAACTGAAATTGTAATGACACAAGTAATCGGCATCGACTTAGGCGGCACCGCAATTAAACTCGGCAGATTTAGCGAAGATGGTGTTTGTCACCAATCTTTAACAGTTCCGACTCCTCAACCCGCAACTCCAGAGGCTGTCTTAGCTGCCATCACCGATGCTATTTTACAACTGAATCCTGCCGAAAATGCTGTAAGTGCGATCGGTATCGGCACACCAGGCCCAGCAGACGCCGCCGGCAGAATAGCCAGAGTCGCAATTAACCTCAAAAATTGGCATAACGTCCCCCTAGCTGACTTGTTGGAAGCCAAAACCAGACTGCCAACAATATTAGCAAATGACGCGAACTGTGCCGGATTGGGAGAAGCTTGGTTAGGTGCAGGAAAGCACTTTAAAAACCTCATATTGCTAACATTAGGAACAGGAGTCGGCGGTGCAGTTATCTTAGATGGCAAACTATTTACAGGTCATCTAGGCGCGGCAGGAGAGTTAGGATTAATTGCCATCAATCCCGAAGGCCCGGAGTGCAACAGCGGCAATCGCGGTTCTTTAGAACAATACGTTTCCGTGCAAGCAATTCGCCGCGACACTGGTTTGGAACCCCTAGAATTAGCAAATTTAGCTAAGTCGGGAGATGCCAAAGCTTTAGAATATTGGCAAAATTACGGGCGCTATCTCGGTATCGGTTTAGCAAGTCTGATTTATGTTTTAACACCGGAAGCTATTATTATCGGCGGTGGAATTAGTGCGGGTGCAGAGTTCTTCTTGCCTGCGGTTAGAGCCGAAATTGAGCGGCGGGTGCTACCTAGTTCTCGCGAAGATTTGCAGTTATTGCTTGCCCAATTGGGCAATCAAGCAGGTATGGCAGGCGCCGCAAAATTAGCTTGGCAGCTAGCTTTAATGACTAATAACTGATGACTAATATCAATTTTGGTTGTACTCATACATGATGTTAACAGTTAACTGTTATTTGTTATTTGTTAACAGTTAATAGTAAATTTACTATTCCGCTGAAGACAGGATTTGATATAACAACTAACAACTGCCAACTAAGAGGGCGGGCCCGCACCATCCACCGCCGCTACCAACTAATATCAAATCCGGTAGCATCGGAATGATTCAGATATATATTCTCGGACTCTCTGTACTCTGTGTTCTAGCGCCGGTTAAATCATTCCAATGCAAGCGGAAACGATATAAAAACTAATACGGTTCACTTAACATATTTATGCCCCGGAGATCCCCCTAAGTCCCCCTTAAGAAGGGGGACTTTGAGAGCATTCTTGTCCCACCCCTACTCCCCTTTTTAAGGGGTGTGCCAGGGAGATCGTCTTAAGTAAACCGTATTGATATAAAAACTAAAAACTAACAACTAACAACTAACAACTAACAACTAAAAATTAACAACTGCCAACTAACAACTAACAACTGCCAACTAACAACCAATGACCAATGACTTCTTCATGGCAGAGACTGCCCCGTCGTATTTTTGATGTATTCCTGAATTTTTTGATAATCGTCTGAGTTGCCTTCGCGCATGAGGATAATATTAGTCGCGCTGTCAGGCAGAAAAAAGCTGATTAGCCGACCGTTTTGTTCGCAAACAAAAGAGCTAATTCGACTTAAATCGATCGCAAATTCCTTGCGGTCAAAATGAATTTTTATCCACGAACCTCTAGAATTGCGATCGATGGTTTTTTTGAGGTAATCGAGAACTTGCTTGTAAGCCTCATGATTGCCTTGGGGATGCAGGATAATCGGCTGACTGCTATTAGGCAGCCAAAATGTGATGCGCTTGTTATCCAGTTCGCTCGAAAAAGCACTAATAGTGTCAAGATCAATTATGTATGTATTTTTTTCATAAATAAACTTGCTCCAGTAAGCCACACAACCCTCCTCAAACCTGCGTTTCCTGGTATTTTAGGATAGTTTGACAATTCATACCATTTTAGATTTTAGATTTTAGACTTCGGCTAACGCTCAGTCGATCGATTTTAGATTGAGAATGACTGATGATTGTGGGGATTGGCATCTTACCTGTAGTTGTATTGTGTTTTGAGATTGGTATCACTATTGAAATCACAGCTAAAAAATTCAGTAGAAATATCAGTATTTTTGCTTTTTACCTTTTACGTTTTCCCTTATACCTTGGGGTACTAGCCCCCCAAACCCTATGTTAGGACAGAGGTGAGGTTTTTTGTCGTTGAGAATGCTGCCCGATATCATGTCCGGTAGATGAGACCCCTCTTAAATTCTATTGTTGGGTTGGACGGGTGAGAGTGCGATCGATTATGCGTCCTATGTGAATATTTGTCTGCACTCACCCGTCCCTACAGACATTTAATATATCAAAACTAATCGATCGCACAGGATAGGAGATTAACTTCCGGCAACTTTCCCCGCTACCAAGTCCCGAGGCTCAGTTTCTAAAACATCCTGATTTCCCTGGGTGCTAGCCGCCTGGATAAACCCCTGAAACAAGGGGTGGGGGGCGCTAGGTCTAGATTGGAATTCAGGGTGAAATTGACAGGCGATGAAAAAGGGATGGTTGGGTAATTCGATCATTTCTACCAATCGGCCGTCGGGAGAGGTTCCCGATAGCACATAACCTGATTCTAAGAACAGATTGCGGTAGGAGTTGTTGAATTCGTATCGGTGGCGGTGCCGCTCGTAAATCACTTCTTTTTGATAAAGTTTGAAAGCGAGGGTGTCTGGGTTGACGCGACACGGATACAAACCCAGTCGCATTGTACCGCCCAAATCGACTACATCTTGCTGTTCTGGCAATAAATTAATTACCGGATTTGCCGTAGTTGGGTCAAATTCAGCACTGTTGGCATCCTTCAGTTGGGCGGTGTTGCGCGCCCATTCAATCACAGCACACTGCATCCCCAAACACAATCCCAAAAAAGGTATTTTGTGCTGTTTAGCATATTCGATCGCCGCTATTTTGCCATCGACTCCCCGAATCCCAAAACCTCCGGGTACAACAATGCCGTTGATATCTTTGAGATAATTATCGAGATTTCCCGATTCTAAATCTTCTGAGTTAATCCAGTGCAAATTTACGTCGCAGCCGATCGCAATTGCCGCGTGCCGCAAAGCTTCAACCACCGAAAGATAAGCATCGTTCAACCGCACGTATTTGCCAACCAAAGCAATATCAATCTTGTGGCTGGGACTGTAAAGCCGCTTGACTAAGGTTTGCCACTGAGTCAAATCGGGTTGCCGCTGTTCGAGTTGCAGCAAATTGATGGTTTGTTCTGCCAAACCTTCTTCTTCCATCATTAGAGGCACTTCGTAGATACTTTTGGCATCTTGAGCCGTGATGACGCATTCTTCGGGTACGTTGCAGAATTCCGACAATTTTTGTTTGAGGCCCAAAGGTAAAGGCCGATCGCACCTACAGACTAGAATATCTGGTTGAATGCCGATCGACCGCAACTCCTTAACCGAGTGCTGAGTCGGTTTAGTTTTCATCTCCCCAGCCGAAGGAATCCAAGGTATCAGCGTTACGTGCATATACAAGACATTTTGCCGCCCGACATCCTTGCGAAACTGGCGAATTGCCTCCAAAAACGGCAAAGACTCAATATCTCCCACCGTGCCGCCGATTTCCGTAATCACCACATCGGGGTTAGTATTTTTTGCGACTCGGTGAATGCGCTCTTTAATCTCGTTAGTGATGTGGGGAATCACCTGCACCGTGCTCCCCTGATACTCGCCGCGGCGTTCCTTATTAATCACAGCTTGATAAATCGAACCCGTGGTGACGCTGTTGAGGCGAGACATGGAAGTATCGGTAAAACGCTCGTAATGCCCCAAATCCAGGTCGGTTTCCGCACCGTCTTCGGTGACAAAGACTTCTCCGTGCTGGAACGGGCTGAGAGTGCCGGGGTCAACGTTAATATAGGGGTCTAGCTTCAAAATCGAGACCGAGTAGTTTCGGGACTTCAATAAGCGGCCGAGGGAAGAAGCGACAATTCCCTTCCCGATACTGGAAACCACGCCGCCGGTCACAAACACAAATTTGCTCATAGGATTTTCAACTTTAGATGTTTCTCAGTTAAGGTAACACTCAACTTTAAGAGCTAAAATCAAAAATTGTCCAGCAGGGCTAGAGCATTTTTCCTGTACGGGTGGGGAGGCGATGGGTTGCAGATTGGCTCGATCGGGCGTTTTGCACGGGTTTTGAGAGCGATCGCCCAAATTAACAACCTGTGCGCGAACATTTGTATGGCGATCGCCCCACCACTCAAACAAAAAATGCTTTTTACAAAACCCAGATGCAGGCGATCGATCCAGAAACCGCAGATATCGGGCAGATGCAACACCGAAGTCTATAATCCCAAACACAGATCCTCCCTTATTCCTGATTTTTTCTTCCCAATTACCAGACTGGTTGACTTTCTATTAAAAGCGTGGCTGCAATGGTGTCTACCGGCTTTGAGAAAAAGTATCCCTGTCCGTATTCGCATTTCAGCGATCTGAGCAAATTAAGCTGTTCGATGGTTTCAATTCCTTCAGCAATTACATCCATGCGTAAATGAGTGGCTAAAATTAAAATAGTCTGTACAATAGCTTCATTGCCTTCGTCTTCAGTCATGCGGCTGACAAAAGCTCGATCGATCTTTAAAGCGTCAGTTGGAAAAGTGTGCAGGCGGCTCAAAGAAGAATAGCCTGTGCCGAAATCATCAATATATAATTGAACTTCTAAATTTTTCAATTGTGCGAGGGTAGCGGCTGCTGATTCGGCATTGTCCATGATTACGCCTTCAGTAATTTCTAATTTTAAGCTGCGGGGGTCTAGTTGAGTTTCTTGTAAAATTTCGCTGATGCGATCGATTAAATCCGGCTGTTTGAATTGTTCGTTAGAAAGGTTGACGCTGACAGTCAAGGGCGGATTTATGGGAAATCTTTGATGCCACTGGTGGATCTGACGGCAAGCCGATCGCATCATCCACCAACCAATCGGTACAATCAATCTGGTTTCTTCTGCGACTAAAATAAATTCGCCGGGAGATACTAAACCTCGCGAAGGGTGATACCACCGCAGCAGCGCTTCAAAACCGCTGATTTTACCGCTGGTTAGACAGACGATGGGCTGGTAGTAAAGCCGAAATTCATGGGAGTCGAGAGCTCGCCGCAAATCGTTTTCTAGTTGCAAAAGAGCGACGGCGCGAGTGTGCATACTTAAGTCAAAAACTTCGTGGCGAGCTTTCCCCAATCCCTTAGCGTGATACATAGCTGCATCTGCATCTCGCAGCAATTCTTCGGGTCGATCGTACAACATTTGGAACGGGACATTGGCAACGAGAGAGTCGGAAGACAAGCAAGACAAAGCAGTTGCCCGATCGATATTTTCGACATTTCCAGAGTCCGATAGTTCGCTGCTTTGCCTTGGCTGCGGAGGTAAACCAGAAGAAACAATGCCAATGCTAGCACTGCTAAAAACTTGATATTCGTTGAGGTAAAAAGGCTCTGCTAGTTCCGCTTGCACTCGTTCGGCAATTTGGATTGCATATTCTGTATTGTTGATATTTTCTAACAAAATAGCGAATTCGTCGCCGCCGAGACGGGCAACGGTATCTCCAAGGCGCAAACAGGTTTCCAGGCGCTGCGCGATCGCGACTAGCAAGCGATCGCCCACTAAATGCCCCAAACTGTCGTTGACAACCTTAAAGCGGTCGAGATCGATAAACAGCACCGCAAACAAAACCTCGGGACGGCGTTTTGAAAGCTCGATCGCGTGTCTTAAGCGATCCATAAATAAAGCTCGGTTGGGCAAACCCGTTAGCGTATCGTGCAAAGCATCGTGTACTAACTTCTCTTCTGCTATTTTGCGGAGGGTGATATCTTCGACAGTGCCTTCGTAGTAAAGCAAATTGCCACCAGCGTCGCGAACCGCCCGGCCGTTCTCGGAAACCCAGATGGTAGTGCCGTCAGCGCGGTAAACTTGGGACTCGAACTCTGACACACAACCGTGTTTTTCGATCGCGCGCAAAAATTCGACGCGGCGGTTGGGATCGAGGTAGAGTTGGCGATCAATATTGTGTATGTTTGCGATCAGTTCCGGGGCTGACTCGTAGCCGTAAATTCTCGCCAAAGCAGGGTTAGCGCTGAGGTAGCGCCCGTCGGGCGTTGTCTGAAAAATTCCCTCGATCGCGTTTTCAAAGATGCTGCGGTATTTTTCCTCGGCTTGTTGCAGCGCTTCTTCCGCTTGTTTGCGATCGCTGATATCCGTCAGCGTCCCGAGATAGCCGAGAACTTCCCCGCTGTTGGCAATTTCCGGGACTGCTTGCCAAAATATCCAGGTTGTGCGGTCGCCGTTGCAAAAGCGGTACTCTAATTTACAAGGCAACTTGTTTTTAACAGCGCCATACCATTGGCTCAAAACGCTCTGGCGGTCTTCGGGGTGCAAACTTTGAGTCCAACCTTCGCCGAGTGCTTGTGAGACTGTCAGTCCCGCCATCTCCAAAAATCGCTCGTTGACGTAAAAACAATCTCCAGCCGCGTCAGCGCGGAAAATCCCGACTGGCAGGATTTTTGCCAAGGTGTAATAGCGGTATTCGCTTTCTAGCAGGGCGCTGGCTGCTACTTTAGTCTCGGTGATGTCAAACATCGCGCCTTGAATGATGACTGATTTGCTTGCTTCATCGCGAACTGCGATCGCTCGATCGCGGAACCAGACGACTCGACCGTTGCGGGCGATCGCGCGGTATTCTGAAACCAGCGGGGCGTCGCCAAAGATATCTTCTCCCTCGCTAAATTTTTGTGTGGCGTTTTCAACTAACACGCGATCACGGTCTTCTGGGTGAACGAGTTTCAGCCACAAATCTGGGTCTGCCCTCCATTCAGCTACAGAATAACCCAGAAAAGTCTCGATTTGTGGGCTGATGTAAAGTTTGGCAGCGCTGCGGTTGAGGGTAGAAATGTAGGTGACAGCCGGCATTTGTTCTACAAGGGCGCAGTATTTCGCTTCTACGGTGCAGAGTGCTGCTTCTAGGCGCTGCCGCTCTAATTCAGCGGCGGCGCGTCCGGCAAATATGCTGAGAATTAGTTGAAATTTAGTGAGTTCTGCTTCTAGCAAAGGTTGATCGTCGAAAATACAAATAATCCCTAAAGGTTCGCCGTAAGAGTTTTTGAGCAGGGCTCCGACAAAACTGCGCGAACCTGTAACCACCGCTCTGCGGTCTTGTGGGAAGGCTTCCACTAGACCGTCTGGACAGGAGTACATTGCCTGCTCGAACACTAGGGTTTCGGGAGTGTTGGCGGTATCGCACTCAAAATTTGGCTGTAGCTGTCCGTCGCTCCAAAAACTGAGCACTTCCAATCGATCGGGAATTGCATCGCTGCGTTCGATCGACTTAATCGACTTGGCCGCCACGGCGCAGCGAACTCCGAGTGCACGGGCCAAGTGGCGAACTAAAGTATCAAAGAATTCGGCTCCTCCCGGCGCATCAGTACCTGCTAGGATGTGGCCGAGCAAGTCTCGATCTAATTCCGGGGAATCGCTGACAGCGGCTTGGTTGCTGGCCTGGGGGCGAGAGGAATTTTGGGTCATCTCTCCCTCCACGCTCAAACTTGTGGCTTTGCTGGTGCAAGACCCCACAACAGGTGAAGAGTTTACTGTTGGGCGCTGTTGCTGGGGGAATAATAGAGCGCGGACAATACCTAAAATTTTACGCAAGAATCTGTCAGCGACGGGGAACAGATTTGAGTTGGGGAAAAGCCAAAAGTTTTTCTTAATTTTCAATTTTGCAAATAAATCGCCGTTTAATTGGGGCGGCTGTGGTTGCTTTGCGGGCGGCAGATTGGGAGGCCTTCGCTGCAATTTGAGATAAATCGCTCCAGCAAAAGCTAAAGTCGCTGATAATCCTAGAAGGTATACAAGAATCTCAAAGTAAAAAAATAAATCTCGATCGAACATTGATTAATACCGCTCGACAATTATAGTAGTTATCTGAAGCCAATCTATTTATTAAAAATAACTAAGTATTGTCACCAATGGGTAGCGCGGACAAGGTAGGATAGCAGTGAAGGCGACAATGCAAGTTAATAACCCTGATGAAAGCGATCGTTTTTGAAACGCCCGGAAGTGCGTCCGTACTGAGACTGCAAGATATCCCCGCCCCTACTATACAAACAGAAAGTGAAGTTTTAGTGCGTTTGCGGGCGGCGGGAGTCAATCCGATAGATACTAAGTTGCGATCGCGCGGCACTTTTTATCCAGAAAAAACTCCTCACCTTTTGGGGTGTGACGGTGCTGGAATCGTAGAAGCTGTCGGTGCTGCGGTGCAAAGTTTCCAAGTGGGAGACGAGGTTTTTTTCTGCAACGGCGGTTTGGGCGGGTTGATGGGTACCTATGCTGAGTTTGCCGTTGTAGACGAACGTTTCCTCGCCATCAAGCCTGCTGCTTTAAGTTTTGTTGAGGCGGCGGCGGCACCGTTAGTTTTAATTACAGCATGGGAATCGCTGTACGATCGCGGGCGGTTGCAAGCTGGCCAAAAAGTATTGATCCAAGCTGGTGCCGGCGGTGTCGGCCACGTCGCGATACAGTTGGCTTCGTTGCAAGGTGCTGAGGTTTGCACTACTGTGAGTTCCGAAGCCAAAGCCGAATTTTGTAAATCTTTGGGTGCAGATTTAGTTATTTTATACAAAAATACCGATGTTGTCGATGATGTTTTGACTTGGACTCAAGGACAAGGAGTTGACTTGGCTTTCGATACAGTCGGGGGAGAAACTTTTTACCAAACTGTTCCGGCTGTGAAGATTTAT
This sequence comes from Microcoleus sp. S1D4, assembly GCF_036700765.1. Taxonomy (NCBI): domain Bacteria; kingdom Bacillati; phylum Cyanobacteriota; class Cyanophyceae; order Oscillatoriales; family Microcoleaceae; genus Microcoleus; species Microcoleus sp. S1D4. The sequence goes on along the minus strand of NZ_JAUBPP010000007.1, from coordinate 196,213 downwards.
GGCGATTTGGTAACAATTTTGGAACCAGATCCGGCTTTGGGGAATTTGAAAACAGCGAGGATGCGAAATCTGCGAATTAGTCTGGAATTAATGTTAACTCCGATGCTGCAAGGTTTGGGGGAAGAACAGGAACAGCAGGCTCATATTTTGCAGCAGTGCGCTGGTTTGTGCGATCGTAATTTGCTCAAAATTCATGTCAGCAAAACTTTCCCGCTAGCACAAGCTGGTGCTGCTCACAAACTGTTAGAAACAGGCTCTGTAACAGGTAAAATAGTTCTTGAAATTCCCGGCGATTGAGATTTCGGGCGAAGGGAATTAGCGGCGACACAAGCTTGCAGCCGACTACGGGAGCGGGTTGAAAACATTGTGAATTCAACCTACATTCCGCCATTCAAATTGAACCTAAAATAAGGTTTAAAACAAGAATGCAGTTCGCTTGCTCGTGGTTGAAACCCTCAGAAAATCAGTCATATCATGTCCGCAATACGAACCGTCCATTTGTGTTATTAATCGATCAAACTTGATATCATATCAAATTTTCTCTTCATCGGAATAGTAAATTAACAGTTAACAAATAACAAATAACAAATAACAAATAACAAATAACATCTATGAGTGCAACGGAAATTGATATCATCCCCGAATCTAAAACCTCAAATTTCCCATTGAAAATCCCGTAACTTACCGTCTCTACCCAAAGCTTCATCGGCCAATTCCACCATCCAGCGATTCGGCCGCGCTTGGGGTCTGGCCGCGAGCACCAAGGCCCAAGCTTCTGCTTCTTTACCCCGGCCCAACAGCGCAGCACAAACAGTCAAAGCTGTTGCTGTTGAAAGGCTGATGCCACTTTGACAGCAGACGAGCAAATTGCCGGGGTTCGCCGACATTTTGAGGGCAAAGTCAATAATTTGGAGGACGTCATCGAGTGTAGCTAAAACCAGATCGGGGTCGTCAATTGGGGTTTCGAGGTCGTTTAACGATCGCCGCAGTCGGTTCGGGATTTTGTGAAAACTTTTGGGTTCGGGTAGGCCCGGAGTGCCGATCGAGATTAAGTATTTGAGTTGCCGTCCCGCAGGGCGATCGATAATGTATTCAGTGGCTTCTCCTTCCGAAACTATCAAAATTTTCGGCAGTTTTTCACCCAATAAATCTGCAGAAGTTGAAAATTCAGAATCAACTGTGTTTACCTCAGCGCTAACATCCGGCAAGTATTGGGCCGCCAGGGCGCGAACGTCAGCAACTTCGCGGTTTAAAGCTGATTCCAGAGCCAAAATTGCAGCACCAGATCCAATTTGACCCAAGGATTTAACAGCTTTTTGACGGACTCCAGGGGTTTCGTCCCCCAGCAGATGCACCAAACCTGCGACGGACTCCTCTGTCGCAATTTGCCCCAAAGCAGCAGCAACTCTCCACCGAACATAGGATTCGCTGTCGCCTCGCGCGATCGCCAGTCCCGTAGCCACCATTTTTTGCAAGTTAGCATCGCCGCCTGTATTGATGTTCCCCAGGGCCACCGCCGCCCTGCCGCGCACGAAAATATCTCGATCCGAGAGCGATCGCATTACTGCCACCGCAGCCACCTCGCTGCTGATTTCCCCCAAGGCAGAAACTGCACTGCCGCGCACGTCTGAGTCTTTATGGTTGAGGGCGGCAAGCAGCCCCGCCAAAGCCGTTTCCGTGCCGATTTGTCCCAAGGCCTCGGCAGCCCTCAAAGAAACGGCGTAGTAGTCGGGATCGTGCAGCAATTCTACTAAGTGGGGTACTGCGTCGGGGTCGCCGATTTTCCCCAAAGATGCCGCAGCCCGGGCGCGCACTATTTGATTTGTGTCTCGGAGGGCGGCAAGCAGCCCGGGAAGCGCCTCAGAACCCCCAATTTTCCCGCAGTTGACCGCAGCCCGCCAGCGCACTTCGGGGTCTTGGTGTTTGAGGGCAGCAAGCAGTGCTCTGACGGCTGTTTTCGGCTTCATTTGGCCCAAGGCCCAAGCAGCCTTGGCGCGCACTGCTGAGGTTTTGTGGTTGAGGGCTTCTAGCAGTGCTGCGACTGCTGGTTTCGAGTCAATTTCTCCTAGGGCCCAAGCGGCCCAAGCTTGCACTTGGGAATCTTCGGATTCGAGCGATCGGGCTAATTCAATTACTGCGGCTTCCGAGCCAATTTTGCCGATCGCCCGAATGCTGTGAAGGCGCACGACACTTTGTTTGTGGTTCAATGCTTGGACTAGGATCGGAATTGCCCAATCAGAACCAGTTAGTGCTAGCAGTTGAATTTTCAGCAGTGGCGAAGTTGGGATTTTTTCGATTAATTTTATAGCTGTTTTTTGAAATTCTGGTTTGAGAGTACCTGCTAGTTTCGAGCCTAGTTTTAAGTTTACTTTTAAAGCTAATTTGATCGTGCGCAAAGCCATACTTTCCTGTTCTACTTTTGGCAATATTGTCGCCAAGGCGTGCATCCCTTGTCTTTCTTTCAAATATTTTTGTTTAAATTGAGCATCGCTGAGCTCTGGTAGCTGTTGGATGAGGGTTGCTGCTGAGTTCACTGATTTATCCTCATATTTTGGCGATCGCTTGAGATTGCTCTTTTAAACTCACCGAAGCGTCCATTTTAGATTTTAGATTTTAGAATTGCTCCACAGATTAATCGGGAAGCTTAAACTCGGGTGAAAATTTTTCGGTTAGACACTCACTCTCGCATCAGCGACTTGTACCTGTTTTTGGGCTGACTCATAAAAAAAATTAGCTGCACCTACAAAACTCAAATTCTCATAAAACTTGTACCACTTTTAAAATATGTCGGATTCGACTATTTTTGGCAATTCCTCAATAATTAATTATCTAATTTGTTTTGGCGATCGGCAAGAAAGTTAGTAGTGTTTGCTACTTGGCATCGCCGCGCTCTTGACTAGGCGAACTGCGCTATATAATTTTAGAGCAACTTAGGTTCAAAGAGCGATCGGCTCCGTTGAACGCAGCGAACCGGAAACAGCCCAATTCCCGGACAGTCTCTCACCCGTAGGGCCCATTTTTCAAAACCTCAGCCAAAGCGTTACCGTTATCTCGCAAACCTTCGTAAAAAAACAGCACTTCTCCTTGAATACCGCGGGCGCGGTTGTAAGCAATTACTTGCAACAAGAGCTCAGGATTCATGCTATACTTACTACCTCGATTCGCTAACAAAATACCGGGGGATACGCAGTGCAGTTGTTCGCCGCTAAGCTGTTGGTCAACGAGTCGATCGACCAATTGTTTGTAAGCCTTAAAATCCCGGCGGTAAAACTGGGGATGAAGCATATCAACCAACTTTTTGTCAACCCAAGTTTGAGAATCTTGCAAATATTCCACCAGTCCCCATTCATAGGGACTAGGCGAAAGCGACAGCAACAAATCAGGACTAATAGCCTTCAATTCTCGGTGCAAGCGAGCCACAAACTCAGTAATAATATCGGCGCGCCATTGCAGCCAATGTTGCTCTTTCGGATTCTGTGGTACTTCTCTCCCGCACTCTTGCAGGTAGCGTTTAACCGTTTTTTCGTCATAACCGCCTTCGGAAGGAAGCGCAATGCGATCGTCTCCTTGAACCCCCTTTACCGGATAATTCCTAGCAACTTCCAGCATCAACCCCAGCAAAAAATCTTGAACTTCCCCATCAAGAGAATTCATCCATTCAAACTTATTTTTCTGAAGTAAATTGCCGCTGTAATCGCGAGCCGCCCACTCAGGTTTTTTCGCCAGCAAATGACCGCCGTTGAGATTGTAAGAACTCACAAATCCGTATTCAAACCAAGGAATAACTTTTAAACCAACTCTGTTAGCCTCAACAATTAATTCTGCCAGAGGGTCGCGCCCTTGATAGCGCGCATCTATTTCTATCCCAAATTGTTCGCGCATAATTTGAGAAGGATAAGCAGTAAAACCCCGGTTCCAAACAACAGGAAAAACTGTATTAAATCCCGTATCTGCCAGAAAGTCCATTGCTTCAGCAATCCGCTGTTTTGAGGTGAGAACTTTGCAGTCGGTGCTGGGGATCCAAACGCCGCGAATTCCCGTGTGATGGGGCGTAAATGTTCCGGGAACCGTTATTTGATTTTTTGCGTCAACTGGAACTGCAAACTGCTGTTTAAATAAAGATTTGAAACTGTGAATTGCTGACTGGAATCGCTCTAAAAATGGCATTTAATCTAGGGATTTACAAGATTTTGCACGATTTTTTATAACTCACATTAGGTGTCAATATTAGCAACGGGCTAGAAGCCTGTTCGACAATTAATAAAATTTCTTGTGGGCTGTTAGCCACGGGCTAGAAGCCTGTTACACAAACAATAAAATTTATTGTGGGGCGGGCTAGCGTGCCCGCCCCTGAAATTTTACTGGCCAGCCCTGAAATTGTGCTATGCAGCTACCCCAGACAACTTCTGGCTCAAAGCTTCTTTCAAAAGCTCGGCCTTGTCAGTTTGCTCCCAAGGCAACTCTAAATCAGTGCGCCCGAAGTGACCGTAAGCCGCCACATCTTGATAGAAACGGCCGCCTCTTTCTGCCGGCAAATTCTGCAAGTTAAATGCGTGAATTATGCCTGCAGGACGCAGTTCAAAATGCTGCTTCACAACTTCCAAAAGCCGATCGTCATCAACTTTCCCCGTCCCAAAAGTTTCGATCATCATGCTGACAGGCCGCGCCACGCCGATCGCATAACTCAACTGCACTTCACACTTTTCGGCCAAACCAGCCGCCACGATATTTTTAGCAACGTAGCGACAAGCATAAGCTGCGCTGCGGTCTACCTTCGTGGGGTCTTTTCCAGAAAAAGCACCGCCGCCGTGACGAGAATAGCCGCCGTAGGTATCCACAATAATTTTGCGGCCCGTCAAACCCGAATCTCCTTGAGGCCCGCCGACTACAAATTTGCCGGTAGGGTTGACAAGGAAGCGAGTTTCTGAATCCGGCTTGACGCTAATATCGGCAAACACTGGTTGGACGACAGCAGTCCAAAGGTCTTCTTTAATCTTGGCTTGAACCGCGGCTGTTTCTGTGATATCGCCGATCGCCTCAGTGTGCTGCGTAGAAATTAAGATCGTATCGATACCAACAGGTTTTCCGTCTTCGTAAATTACCGTAACTTGGCTTTTGCCATCGGGACGCAGATAAGATAACTGACCTGTTTTGCGGACTGCGGCCAATTGACGGCAGATCCGGTGCGCTAAGCTGATCGGCAGAGGCATCAATTCCGGCGTTTCGTTGCAAGCAAAACCAAACATCAAACCTTGGTCGCCCGCGCCGATAGCATCCAATTCCTCTTCGCTAGCTTCTTCCCGGCTTTCCTGAGCCGTATTGACACCTTGGGCAATATCGGGAGACTGAGAGTCTAGAGCCACCAACACCGAGCAGCTATTGGCCGAAAATCCGTTGTCAGCGTGGATGTAGCCAATATCGGCTATTTTTTTCCGCGCCAACTCTATGTAATTTACGTGAGCTTTGGTGGTAATTTCGCCCGTGAGCAGCATCAAGCCCGTGTTGACGACAACTTCGGCAGCGACGCGGCTTTTAGGGTCTTCGGTCAGTAAGGCATCTAGGATTGTATCTGAAATTTGATCGCAGATTTTATCGGGATGGCCTTCGGTAACAGATTCAGAGGTGAACAGGTAGCGACGTGACAATGATTATTTCTCCTTTGATGGGGGCGAATCCTGCACGACATCGGCGACAGACGACTGACTTTTCAGGTAGAGGCCAAGAATCATCGCCTCTGGGTCGCCGTCTAAGGTGTGTCGGTCTGCTCTGCAGTGTTGAAGCAGGGTTGGAAATTAGGTAAAGTGACACTACTATAGCAAAGTCATAGGATTTTAGACTTTAGATTTTAAATTTGAGCTGGGGAAGAACTGGTGAGAGCGAGGTTGGGAGCTTTATCTACAGTTTAATTACTTTTGGAAACTAATATCAGTTTGGGTAAGTCCTAAAAACTTAAGTCTTGTCGGATTCTCAATAAATCTTTGACCCAGGCAAAAAAACTGCCGCCGCCGACACGACTGATGGTCGATTCCAAAATTTTAGATTAAACTGCCAGCTTGCAGATTAAATCCTGCAAGTAAATCTCAAATCTCAAACTTGTACTTCGGCTTCGCGAGTGTACAAGTTTGAGATTGGGAATTGGGGAATTGAGGGATTGAGGGATTGAGGAATCTATCGATCAATACTTCATTTTTGTGAGAAGTGCTGTATGAAACCGACACACAATTTGATATTTGATCTACCCACCTTCCGCCATTGTGTATACGAATTAGCACGCATTAAGACTCAAAAAAACCGATTTTTTTTCGGAATCTGTTGGTGATACCGAGGTATTTTGAAAAAAACCCGGTTTCTGGCTACCCGCGACTCAAAGTGATTTACAAAAATACTTAATACTTCACAGCAATTAATGAATTAGTGTAGCAATTTAAGTTTAAACTAAGAACGCTCGCAAATAAAAGTTTTCACATTCACAAGGGAAGAGTTCTGAGAAACAGGCAAACAAAAGTTTTTTTCCTGAATCATCACCTTCTCCTTCCCCTTCACTTTGTGTAGGAGGTAATTATGAACGAAAAAGTTCTCGGAGCCGCGCGAAACGTTGCAATTGTCGGCCCTTATTTAAGCGGGAAAACAGCACTGCTAGAAAGTTTGCTGTCGGTGACAGGAACAATTACTCGCAAAGGTAATGCTAAAGATGGTAATACGGTAGGTGACAGTTCGCCGGAAGCTCGCGATCGCAAAATGAGCGTAGAAGTCAACAGCGCTACCGCCGAATACGAAGGCGTTCGCTTCACATTTCTTGACTGTCCGGGCTCGATAGAATTTGCCCAAGAAACTTACAATGCACTGATCGGTGTCGATGCAGCGGTGATTGTTTGCGAACCGGTTGCCGATCGCAATTTAACCCTCGCCCCGCTGTTCAAATTCCTCGACGATTGGGAAATTCCCCACCTAGTTTTTATCAACAAGATCGATCGCGCTTGCACCGACGAAACTACTTGCGGCAGCAACTTCACCGAGGTAGTCAACGCGCTCAAATCCGTTTCCAGCAGACCAATTGTACCTCACCAATACCCGATCGGCAAAAACGAACAAATCATCGGTTTCATCGACTTAGTAACCGAACAAGCTTACCACTATCACTCCGGCGCACCCGCAGATCCAGTCCCGCTTCCCGAACACCTCAAATCACAAGAAAGCGCAGCGCGACAGGAAATGCTGGAAGAATTGGCAAATTTTGACGATCGTTTACTCGAAGAATTGCTCGAAGAAATCAATCCCGACGCTGAAGAAATTACCCGCGATTTGAAGATGGAATTAGGCGCTGATTTAATTGTGCCCGTATTTATCGGCATCGCCGAACAAGATTTCGGGGTGCGCCCTCTGCTGGAAGCGTTACTCAGAGAAGCGCCGACACCAGAAACTACAGCCGATCGCCGCGGCATTATACTAAGTGAAAACCAAGTTCTGGCTCAAATCCTCAAAACCTATTACACGCCGCAGGGAGGCAAACTATCGTTAGTGAGAATGTGGCGGGGGACGCTGGCAGACGGAGCAGTTTTGAACGGGATTCGAGTTAACGGTTTGTACCGATTGACCGGTCAACAAACGCAAAGTTTGCAGTCCGCCAGCGCCGGAGAAATTGTCGCTGTGGCGAGGCTGGAAGGCTTGAGAACAGGCGATGTGCTGGGTTCAGACGAATTATTGCCAAAAGCCGAAATCGTCTCGCCTGTCTACGCGCTGGCGATCGTCCCGGAAAAGCGCAACGATGAAGTTAAGCTGAGCTCCGCTTTAGCTAAATTGCTCGAAGAAGACCCATCTTTAGTCTGGGAACAGCACGGCGACACTCACGAAATTATACTTTGGGGTCAAGGCGAAATCCACCTGAAAGTAGCCTTAGACAGGTTGCGCCGCAAGTATAACTTGCCGATGGTAACTCACTTACCGCAAGTGCCGTACAAAGAAACTATCCGCAAATCGGCATCTTCCATCCACGGGCGCTACAAACACCAAAGCGGCGGGCACGGACAATTCGGCGACGTGTATCTCGACATCGCACCGCAGCCTCGCGGAGAAGGCTTCAATTTCAGCGACAAAATAGTTGGCGGAGTCGTACCCAAACAGTACATTCCCGGCGTGGAAGTGGGAGTGCGCGAGTATTTGGATCGGGGCCCGCTGGGTTTCCCGGTGGTAGATGTATCGGTGACGCTGACGAACGGTTCTTACCATTCGGTTGACAGTTCCGAACAAGCTTTTAAGCAAGCGGCGCGGTTGGCGATGCAGGAAGGAATGGCGAAGTGCGAACCGGCATTGCTGGAGCCGATCGCCAAAGTTGAAATTTGCGCTCCGAACGAGTGTACATCAAAGGTGTTGCAGTTGGTCAGCGGACACCGCGGCCAAATTCTCGGCTACGAAGGTAAAAAAGACTGGAAGGGATGGGATGCTGTTTCGGCTTATTTGCCGATCGCCGAAATGCAGAATTTGATCGTAGAATTGCGATCGCAGACAATGGGAGTCGGATTTTTTAATTGGGAGTTCGATCGATTGCAAGAAGTGCCGGAACCTTTAGCTAAGCGGGTTTTGCTAACAACTGGCGGCAATGGAAACGGTTCGTAGTGGGGACTTCAGTCCTCTCTTTGTGGAGCGAGAAAAACTAAAATTTTCAGAAAAAAAATAGGTTAGTAGTGTGGGCTTCAGTCATCTCTTTATAATGGAGCGAGAAAAACTAAAATCTTCACTACGAACCTGTATTTATACTGGGAAATTCAGTCCTATTCCCATTAGTTAACAAGGACTAAATTCCTCACGGCGAACATGGAATTTAACTCTTAAAAAGAAACCATCAAGTAACCGTTTTGGAATTTAGCACCCGTAACAGACTTCCCAGTCAGCGCCGGAGGTAGCAAAATATTGCGCCGCTGATCGCCCGCTTCGATCGTAACTTCCGGCCCCGATTGAATCAATTTAATTTCTTTCTTGTCAAACCCAGGCAAAAACAAACTAACTTGACGCTGTGCAATGTTTATGTTAATCGGTTTAGGAGCTTTTGCCGCCTCAGAAAAATCTGGCAAAGCATCAATTAGTGGCTGCCAATTATTGTCGCTGTGTGCCGGAACCGAAACCGCTGTCAAAGGATCGAAATCTGCCGCAACTGTTTCTGTAACCGCTGATTGATTGACAATTACACCGCCCACAGTCAAACCAATTTGTTGAGAACTTCCCCAAAGATAGCGGGCCGTGGCGATCGCACTTGCATCCCCAGTCGTCACCAAAAAAGCCGCCGTGCGGTTCGGATCTGCCAGCGCTTCCTTACCCTTATCCAACAGATTATCGACTTGCTTGGTAGATTGAAAAGCATTGTCTCCCGACAAATCCACAGTCAACACGGTACTGACAACCGGTTGAATAAAAGGCGACAAAGCTTTTCCCAAATCCGAATCTACCAAAGCTTGGCGGAAGCGACGGATGTACCAGCTCAAAATTTCTGGCATTCCCAGCATCCGCAGCGTATCCATGCCGCCGCTGCCGTCATATACAATTACATCGTATTGTTTGCTGTCCTCGTATTCCCGAAGTTCGTTCAACGCTAGGGCGCTGTCCATTCCCGGTAAAACTCCCAATTCTTGACCGTAAATCTGTTTAAAAAACGGGGTGCGGACATATTGAGCTTCCAGTTTTTTAACTTCGTCCCACCTGCGTTCTAGCAGCGGCGCGCTTTGCACCTGAACTGCTTTGAGGTTGGGGGCGATTTCCTGGGGGTTCGGAGTCAGGGGAACTCCTAGCAAAATACCCAATGCAGGGCCAGGATCTTGGCCGAGCAGCAGAACTCGCTTGCCTTGAGCTGCGTATTTTTTAGCTGTTGCGATCGCGATCGTGCTGCGGCCAGTGCCGCCTTTGCCCAAAAATGTCAAAATCAAAGCCATTTTCTGTTCTCAGTGCCAAATTTTCAGTAAGATTACGAATTATCAATGCTTTCGGCCATCACTGGCTAGTTTTCTAGGAACTATCTAGCAAGCCAGTTTACCGAAATAACTTTTTACCAGACTTCCTACAGTGTCACTCACCTGTCGCTGACCTACAAGCAAACTGATCTAGCAATATTCTAGAGTTTGGTTGTCGGTCAATATTTGCGATCGCCCGTCCAGCCTTTATTCACAACCTCAAGGAACGATCGCTGCTTGAAATTGCAGGCTGAATCAATTACCCAAAGCCCCATCGCACTTTCTGCACTCTCGATCTACCGAGCGATTGTAAAATTTTGTGACATTTTTCATTCGGTAGCATTAGATACAGAATTATCTGTTATAGTTATAAATAAGACTAAAAAAATAATTCAACATTAAATAAAAAAATACGGAGGAACCGCATATGTCTACCGAAAATCAAGCCCGCTCTCTGATGATGCGCCACCACCACATGGTGAAGAACCGGCAGCAATCCATGCTCAACCGCACCGCTAGCGAAGTCGGAATGGAAGATACCAACTACTGGGGCCACATTCAAGGCAAAGCGCAGCCAAGCCTTCGATCCAGTTACGATCGCAGCAACGCCACCATGAGCTAAGGCAAGCTCAAATTCCCTAATTGTCTACGAAGTTATTACCGATAATTTTTTGGAGAAACCAGTTATGTCAACTCAAGAACAAGCCCGCAGCCTGATGATGCGCCACCAACACGTCGTCAAAAACCGTCAGGAATCCATGCTGAGCCGTGTGGCTGCTGAAGTTGGTTTAGATGCTGGTTCTCCAGCGAGTATCGATCGCAAATAACTCGTTTTTTAACAGCGAGACAGTTGAATCGAGTTTGTTGTTTTTAGCTAAAAATTAATAATGACAGTTACAAAACCGTCGCGACTTCTTCTTGAGTTCGATCTCTAGAAAGGAAGTCGCGATTAGTTTTTTTTTGGCTAGTTAAATACAAAAAGTAAAGCACAGCCTCGCTTAACGGCATTTCCACGCCGAAAAACCGGAAAACGAGCAACCCTTACCAAATCATCAGTCGCGGGCAATCTAAAATCTAAAATCTAAAATCTAAAATCTAAAATGATATAATCCCTCTTCAGAAGATTGAAGGCTACTAGGGAGGTCATCATGTCGGAGTGGAAAGTAATTGACGGCGGAGTTACAGCACCCAGAGGATATCGAGCATCGGGAATTACAGCGGGTTTGAAGCCTTCAGGCTTGCCGGATTTAAGCTTAATTTTGTCAGAAGTAGACGCGATCGCCGCAGGAGTCTTCACTACATCCACCGTCCGGGCCGCTTGCGTGGACTACTGTCGCCAGCGTTTGCAAACTAAACCCAGCGCCAAAGCAATTTTGTGCAATGCGGGACAAGCTAATGCGGCTACTGGCGAACAAGGTTTGGCAGATGCCCTAGAAAGTGCCAAATTGTTGGGAGAAGCGTTAAATATTCCTCCAGAATCGATTCTTTTGGCCTCCACAGGAGTAATAGGACAGCGGATTAAAATGGAACCGCTGAGGGCGGGAATTCCGCGATTAGTTGCTGAGGCATCGGAAACTGGTTCCGATGCGGCGGCGAAGGCTATTTGTACGACTGATTTAGTGCCGAAAACGATCGCCCTAGAAACCGTGTTTGGCGATCGCACCGTGCGCGTCGGCGGCATTTGCAAAGGTTCGGGAATGATTCACCCGAATATGGCAACAATGCTAGCATTTGTAACCTGTGATGCAGCAGTATCCTCGCATTTGTGGCAAGAAATGCTGAGTCGGGCCGCTGACAGAAGTTTCAATCAAATTACAGTTGACGGCGATACCAGTACCAACGATTCGCTAATTGCTTTGGCCAACGGTCAATCTCGCACCCCGGCGATTACTGAAATGGGCCCGGAGGCTGAAAAATTAGAGGCGATGCTGACAGAAGTTTGCGTGTATTTAGCAAAGGCGATCGCCCGCGACGGCGAAGGTGCAACTTGTTTGGTAGAAGTGCAAGTTAGCGGTGCCGCCGACGAAGTTTCTGCCAGTAAAATTGCTAAAACAATAGTCGGTTCTTCTTTAGTGAAAGCTGCTATTTTCGGACGCGATCCCAATTGGGGCAGGATTGCGGCGGCTGCGGGGCGCGCTGGTGTTCCTTTTGAACAGGAAAATTTGCGGATTCAATTGGGAGATTTTTTGATGATGGAAAACGGCCAACCCAAAGAGTTCGATAAATCTGCTGCGAGTAATTATATGAAAGCGGCCGCTTCGGGAGAATATTTGAAGGGAGACACGGTTTTAATTCAGGTTGGTGTCGGGAATGGCGGCGGTTTTGCCAAGGCTTGGGGATGCGACTTGAGTTACGATTACGTGAAGATTAATGCCGAGTATACGACGTGAACTACCAGACGCTGACCACTTAAGTGGTACAGCGCCAGCTTCCTGATTCAACGGGGCGGGGCGTCCAACAAAACCGAAGTTTTACTCTTGTCCACTTACCTCCCCTCTGCAGGCAGAAGCGCTAGTTCCTAACGCCAAAATCCGCAAGGCTTCATTCCTAATGTTGATGGCGGCGTTGACATCGCGATCGTGGTGATGACCACAATGCTGACAACTCCATGCTCTAATATCAAGAGTGAGATTATCAACTCGATTTAGGCATATATGGCAAGTCTTAGAGCTAGGAAACCATCTTATCGATTTCGATATACTGCTTTCCTTCACTCTCGGACTTGTACTTGAGCATCGTACAGAACATACCCCAACCAACATCACTAATAGCTTTGGCTAAATTATGATTCTTTACCATGCCCTTAATATTGAGATTTTCCACTGCAATAACTTGGTTTTCGTCAACTATCTTGCGGGATAGCTTGTGCAGAAAATCTTCGCGGCACCGGGCAATTTTGGAGTGGACTTTTGCCACTGCCAGTTTTGCCTTTTTACGGTTTTGACTAACTTTATTTTTGCAAGAAAGCTTTTACTGCTTGCATTTCAAGTTTCGTTGACGCTTGACAAAATGTTTGGGATTGCCAAACTTAGAACCATCACTGGCGATCGCAAAATGAGTTAATCCGACATCAATACCAATAGCTTTGTGAACTGGCACTAATTCAGGCTTAGCTTTCCCATCCGAGATCAAAACAGAAACAAAATGTTTACCGTCCGGGTTGCGAGACACGGTAACAGTCTTAATATTTCCCTCAAAGTTACGATGTCGCCGACAGAAAACTAAACCAATCTTAGGTAGATGGATATAGTCACCGTCAAATTTAACATTTTGAGGATAACTAATCGACTGCCTGCCGTGCTTAGCTTTGAATTTGGGCGGCATCGCCCTCTTGTCAAAGAAATTTTAATAGGCAGTAGATAAATTGAGGGCGACCACCTGCAAACATTGAGAATAAGGCTCTTTTAACCATTCGTACTCTTTTTTGAGGTTAGGGAGTAAGCCTTGTATGTATGCCCGCTTACAGTCCTTTCCCAGTATTCTTGTAAGTTTCTTGACATAGATTTAAAGCCTAGTTCCAGAACCATCTCGCGCAGCCAAAAGACTTGGCAAGCAAGACTTCTTGCCCACCTGTGGGATAAATTCTGTACTTGTAGGCTTTATACATTTATCAAGATTGCCGAATACAGATAAAAAAATCATAGCGCACTACCACAAAATTGATTCGCTGTTGCTCAATTTATTTTCACCACGAGTTTGGGTTCTATAAATACAAAACACCAGATGCTCCCTAATCTCGCGCCAATAAATCCATCATCGCTGGGAGAGTGATTTGGTGGCTTGGAAAATACTGTAAATTGCTCTAACTTAGCAATACTAAGGCTTTGTGTCTCCCCCGACAGCGGAAGCGGTACCCAAAAAGCTATACTTGACTTGCATGACTTTGCCTCAGACTGCTCAAAAGCGGGGCCGCAGTGCCAAAAGTCCTAGCCTAGCGGGGTATAAGCCATCGCCCCAGGGTGCAAAAGTTCGATCGGCAGCCGCATTTGTGACAGTCTGTAGTACGAAGTCGTCGGATGTTCGTGCTCAACAAAAACCGTCAAGCAATCGTCGCATTGCTGACAGCAAAGCTCCAAAGCTGAGGAATCGGGTGCATTGTCAACAGACAATTTCAGCTTTGGACAATTCACAAGCAAAACTCATCAGACAGAATTTTCTGCCTGTAATATTTCTTGCGGCGATAATTCACTGCCGGGATAAATATTTCATTTTTTGCCTGTCGCAGACTTTTACAAGTCGAACAAGTAATTTGGAACAGCCATCAACAGCCTAATTATCTATTAGACATCAACCGAATTTAAGTTGATCTTTTGACTCGACAAGAGTGAAAGATACTTTTTCACAGATGTCTGCTGGAAAACCCACAAGCTTTTCCGTTTGGAAAACTTAAGAGCGTGGTAGATTTTAACACAATACAGCGGTTGCATATGTCAAGAATTAACTTGCTCAAAAAAACAGAAAACAAAGAAAAATTTTCGATGGCGGCTTGGTTTGGCAACGGCGAGTCAAATCCAGAGTTAGAAGCATTAAATCAGCAGGTAAAACCTGTAGCAACGCAAAAACTTAACCCCAAAAATAGCAATGCAGGTAAGCCGATGCCACTCTTTTTTTCCGAACAACTGGCTTCTGTAAAAACCGCCAATCAAAACTCGTGCATTCAGGATTTGGTCGATAGATTATCCTTGAAACTCAATAAAATATTGCCAGCTAAAATTGGGGGGTTGCCCATCCATCAAAAAATTGGTGTCGGGTATTTACTAGCAATAGGAATCGGCTTTCTTGGCTCCATGAGCGGATTGGTGATTGCCGACTACTACCAAGGAAAAGGATTAACACAGTTCCATGACGCTCACGTACAAGCGCAATTGCTCGGCAATTTTAAAGATGCAGGCTTGGCGGCACAATTGCAGGGAGCGCAGCTAGATTCTTTTGTAGATAATTCCGCCAAACTCGATCTCCAAAAACAGCAGTTTTTTAACAGTATTGTCAAAGCAAAAAACCTGCGGCTGGACATAGAAACATTTGCCGATAGCGAACCCGCATGGCTGGCGGCAAAGCCGGAAGTTATCAAAACTTTACTACAAGATTGCACGAAAAATTTAGAATCCTATGCCGATACTCTTTCTTTAACTTTGCAGCAAATCCAGCAATCGCAACTGTCGCCTCGCGAGATAGAGTCAGCCAGAAAATTGTTGGCTACAGAAAGTGGAGAAGGTGCAAAAAAACTCGAAGCTCGCTTTCAGGAAGTTAGCAAAATCCTCGATATTGCCCAGCGGCAAGAGCGGCAAAGCGGTGCAGTTATGGAGGACGCTCAAGGCATCGAAAAGGGCATAATTATGATGAGTATGCTGCTGTCGGTAGCAGTGGCGGGAATGGTGGCTTACCGCACCAGTCGGGCGATCGCCAAACCAGTCGTCAGCCTCACTCAGGTGGCCGAACAAGTAGCCACAGAGTCAAATTTTGATTTGCGAGTACCAGTCACCGGGCAAGACGAAATAGGCTCATTAGCTGTGTCTCTCAATCACCTAATCGAGCGAGTTTCGGAACATACAAAAGAATTGGAACAAGCCAAGGAAGAGGCTTTAGTTGCTAGCACTGCCAAAAGCCAGTTTTTAGCAAATATGAGCCACGAGTTGCGGACGCCTTTAAACGCGATTATCGGCTACAGCCAACTACTTTTAGAAGAGGCGGCAGAGCTTGAAGGAGAGGATTTTGTTCCAGACTTACACAAGATTCAAAATGCTGGTACGCACTTGCTATGTTTGGTTAACGATATCCTCGATTTGTCTAAAATTCAAGGGGGGGAGGTGAAACTCGAAATCGAAGAATTTGACATTGCATCCCTGGTTGATAATGTGGAGATTGCGACTAAATTGTCTGTAAAAAAGAATGGCAATGTTTTAGAAATAGAGTGCAATCCTCAAACTGTCGGCACAATGCACGCAGATTTTGCGAAACTGCGGAAAGTGCTGCTGCATCTGCTGAGCAATGCTGCTAAGTTTACTAAAAACGGTCTGGTAAAAATCAGCGTCAGCCGCATTGAGGGAACCGGAAAATCTAAGGCAGCTAAGCTGTCGGGTGTTGAAAATTCAATTGCTACAGGCTCGATTGCTTGTCCAATTGCTAGTGCTGAAGCATCGGATTGGATTTGTTTCCGAGTTCAAGATACCGGCATTGGAATGTCTGAGGAACAGCAGTACAAATTGTTTGAAGCCTTCGTGCAAGCTGATTGTTCGGCGACGCGCAAGTACGGCGGCACTGGATTGGGACTCACAATTAGCCGCCATTACTGTCAGATGATGGGCGGCGAGATTTTGGTGGAAAGCGAGGAGGGAAAAGGGTCAATTTTTACTGTCCGCATACCTGCAGGAGATGGTTAATCTCTAATGCGAATCGATGGCGATGTTGGTTTAGAGCGTCGTATCGTTTCCGGCTGCATCGGAATTATATAGGGCTTGCTGAATAGAACTAGAAGTTATGACTGCCAAGGGTTGCAAGATTTTTAAACACAAAAAAGTGCTCTCGTTATGACGTTTGTCGGCTCAAAATCCTTGGATTTCGGTGGAAAATTGTGGAGTAAATTTGGGAACCGATCTCCGAATCTCCCATTTTTCAAGCTGTTTGACACTTAGATTCGATTTGTGGACTTTTTCAGCAAGCCCTATATATTTGAATTGTCGAGAGTGCTGTCGGGGAAGTGTCCCGCGAGGTCGCGGGTTCTCGATGGCGCTACATAATTCTGTTGTCAATCGACTGGACAAGATGTATCTGGTAATTGCGAGGTTGAAGCAAAAAAAAGAGGGATAATCCCTCTTTTTGTAACGGTGACTGCGATGTTATTCGACAGTCGCAGCAGGGATTTCTTCCTCTACTGCTTCGGGTGTGGCTTCGGCTGCTGCTTCCTCTACTGCTTCGGGTGCGGCTTCGGCTGCTGCTTCCTCTACTGCTTCGGGTGCTGCTTCGGCTGCTGCTTCGGGTGCTGCTTCGGCTGCTGCTTCGGGTGCTGCTTCCTCTACTGCTTCGGGTGCTGCTTCGGCTGCTACCTCCGGCACGTCCTCTTCCATTGCTGAGGGTACGTCTTCGAGTATTTCGTCGGAGAGATCCAAGGCATCTGTTGAGTCTGCTGGAATGTCTATGCCTGCTTTAGCTTGCTTTTGAGCGAGCATTTTTTCGCGGAACTTAGCTGCCATTTCCTCAGCTTTTTCATAAACCAATTCGCGATTTTTGACCATCGCGCCCGGTTCCGGTTCCAACTGCTTGGTGGAGAGAGAAATCCGGCCCCTCTCGGCATCCAAGTCAATGATCATCACTTTCACTTCGTCGTTGACATTGAAGACGCTATGAGGCGTATCGATGTGATCGTGCGAAATTTCCGAGATGTGCAGCAAGCCGCTGACGCCGCCGATGTCGATAAAGGCACCGTAAGGCTTGATACCGCGTACTGTACCGATGACCACTTCCCCAACTTCGAGGCGGTTCATCTTGCGCTCAACTAAGGCGCGACGGTGGCTCAACACTAGGCGGTTGCGGTCTTCGTCTACCTCTAAGAATTTTAATGGTAATTCTTCGGCGACTAATTCTTCCTTCGGTTTGCGGGTACTGATGTGAGAACCGGGAATAAAGCCTCGCAACCCTTCAATTCTGACGAGTGCGCCGCCGCGGTTGGTGGCAAATACTTGCGATCGCACCGTGGCATCTTCTGCTTGCAGTTGTCGTACTCTTTCCCAGGCCCGCATATACTCGATGCGCCGGATGGACAGGGTTAATTGTCCGTCTTCATTTTCATCGGTGAGGATGAAAAATTCTCTGGTTTCGTTTGATTGCAATACCTCTTCAGGGCTTTCCACTCGATTGATCGACATTTCCTGAATGGGAATGTACGCTGCTGTTTTAGCACCGATATCAATCAGAGCGCCCCTGGGTTCTATACTAAAAACTGTACCGGCTACTACATCGCCCGGGCTAAAGTGATAGTCATATTTATCGAGTAGGGCTGCAAAATCTTCGTGAGTAAAGCCGATGTCTTTGACTGTGGTTTTGAGATTGACCATGCGAATAGTTTCCTAGGATTTCTCTCCTTCATGTTTTTCGTTTGTGCCGGCAAATATGAGAGATTTTGGTGAAAAAGCGGTTAACTTCTTGCAAAATCTTTTACTAAAGTCAGTTTTTGCTAACTTTTGCCTGGTGCAACTTTGCATCCGGGCTTGCCACTGCTATTGGTGCAAACTCTACGTTAAAACGTTTAATCGTAACATTCAGAGTCAAGTAAATCATTATAACTTACCTGCATACTGCTTTATAAATTAATTTAAGGGAGTTTAGCTGCCAGTAGCGCAGGATGCGGGGCTTTCTCGATCGACTCGATCGCCATCGAGGGAATCTGCGTCACAATCAGGCTGATTTTCTGGCTCTAGAGCTTCGTTGAGCGGATTTTGAAGGTGATTTAGGGTATCTACAAAATCTCTGATACCTCGAAACTGCCGATATACTGAGGCAAAGCGCACGTAAGCGACTTCGCTCAGGGGTCGCAGGTGCAACAATACCAGTTCCCCAATTTCTGAGCTGGCGAGTTCTCGGATCGATCGACCTTGGAGTTGCGCTTCAATTTCTTCTGCCAGAGTTTCTAGCTGCCCGGAGGACAAACCAGTTTTTTCGCAGGCCCGAACCAGTCCCCTGACTAATTTTGACCTGTCAAAAGATTCGCGCTTGCCGTCCCGCTTGATCACTGTAATCGGCACAAATTCTATGCGTTCGTAAGTTGTAAAGCGGTGCTGGCATCTCAAACACTCGCGCCGCCGACGGATGCTTTGACCTGATTCGGCTGAACGCGATTCGAGAACGCGACTATTTGTATGTTGGCAGGAGGAACAGCGCATGATTGCTGATTTTAACAGGCGTTGCCAGCAAATTGCCATTCATCTGACCGCGCGGTTAGATGAATGACTGGACTAGAAAAATGACTCGGCACTCCGGCAGTGAGTTTATGTGTCAACTAGAGCTAAAACCTAGTATCAGTCTACTGTTTGATGACTAGAGCCGATTCCCGCTTAGTATGCCAGGGGATCGATCCTGGGCTATAAACGAGAGATACAAAGGTTTTTAGACCGTTGTTGATACCCCTTGACCTCCGCCGTAGGGCTAATTATTTGCCAATCCGGGGTGGTTCCCGAAAGGCGATCGCAAAAAATAGTACACCTAAAGCTAAAGCCAGAATCAAAATGTAAGCAACGCTTTCCATGTTAAATTTTCCCTATCTTCCCTTGCAGTCTTATTTTATCTTAATTGCTGGTTTTATTTTTAACTAAAAAAACCCGGTTTCTTCAAGAAACCGGGTTTTTTGTACCGGGGAAGTTTCCGGCCTGCCCGTGGGGCTGGCGAAAACTAGATAGATTCTTCTCTTCTTGTGGTCACGTCGCCCAGTTTTTGGAACAAGCCCCACTCGACTTGTTCTTCGAGGTCAGCCTCAACTCCAGCAAACACGTCACGGAAGATTGTCCGAGAACCGTGCCAGATATGGCCGAAGAAGAACAGCAAAGCAAAGCAAGCGTGTCCGAAAGTGAACCAACCGCGAGTCGAAGTGCGGTAAACACCGTCAGACTTCAAGGTTTCGCGATCGAATTCAAAGAGTTCACCCTTTTGGGAGGCGAGAGCAAACCTTTTCACATCTAGAGGATTATTAAAGGTTTGACCGTCAAATTCGCCACCGTAAAAGCTGACAGTAACTCCCGTTTGTTCAAAGCTGTATTTTGATTCAGCACGGCGGAAGGGGATGTCAGCGCGAACGACTCCATCTTTGTCCGTCAAAACGACTGGGAAAGTTTCAAAGAAGTTCGGTAGGCGGCGCACCGACAATACCCGACCTTCACTGTCAGTAAATACTGCATGGCCGAGCCAGGTTTTGGCGATACCGTCACCGTTGACCATCGGGCCAGCGCGGAACAAACCGCCTTTAGCCGGAGAGTTGCCCACGTAGTCGTAGAAAGCCAATTTTTCGGGAATTTGCTCGTAAGCTTGTTGGAAGCTTTGGCCGGAGGCTAAGCTAGCTTGGGCTCTGCGATCGATTTCTTGTTGGAAATAGTTGCTGTCCCACTGATAGCGAGTAGGGCCAAAAAGTTCGATCGGAGTAGCAGCAGAACCGTACCACATCGTACCCGCAACCACAAAGGCGGCGAAGAACACAGCAGCGATACTGCTAGAAAGTACAGTTTCGATATTCCCCATCCGCAGGGCTTTGTAAAGACGTTCCGGCGGCCGCACGCTCAAGTGGAACAAACCGGCAATTACGCCGACTACGCCCGCTGCAATGTGGTGAGCCACGATGCCGCCCGGATTGAACGGATCGAAGCCTTCAGGGCCCCAAGAAGGCGCCACTGCCTGGACGTGACCGGTCAGGCCGTAGGGGTCGGACACCCACATTCCCGGGCCGAAAAGTCCCGAAAGGTGAAATGCGCCGAAGCCGAAGCAGAGCAAGCCGGAGAGGAACAGGTGAATGCCAAACATTTTTGGCAAGTCGAGGGCGGGTTCGCCGGTGCGGGAGTCTCTGAAGAGCTCCAAGTCCCAGAATACCCAGTGCCAGACTGCTGCTAAGAACAGTAAACCCGAGAGGATGATGTGAGCGATCGCAACGCCTTCAAAAGACCAGAAGCCAGGATCGACGTTACCTTGGCCCGTGACGCTCCAACCGTTCCAAGAACCGGTGACTCCCAAGCGAGTCATGAAGGGCAGCACGAACATCCCTTGACGCCACATCGGGTTCAGAATGTGGTCTGAGGGATCGAAAATTGCTAGTTCGTAAAGGGCCATCGAGCCGGCCCAACCTGCCACGAGGGCAGTGTGCATTAAGTGTACAGAAATCAATCGGCCTGGGTCATTTAAGACGACTGTGTGTACGCGATACCAGGGTAGTCCCATTGACTGCGGTTCTCCAAGGTGTAAGTGATGATGTCATTTTGACGGAAAATTCAGATTTTCCATCCCGAGCGGTGATGTCCGGGGTTTAAATTCTGCCTTTTGCCGAATCCTTTCTACCTTCACAGGAGGAGGTATAAAAATGAAAGTTATTTAAAGAAGTGTATCGAGTGTTAGAACCGATTGCAATATGTTCGACATTACATTAACTGTGGGCTATCGATCGAGCAGCGGGCGGCGATCGCCCCGAGGCGTTCGAGAACTTGCTCGGCATCGATGAGTCTGGTAAGGGTGACGTTGCCAATATTTTTTCCTGGATCTGCCGGATCTAGGGGGGTTCCGGGCTGGACTTCTACCATGAGTACAGCGTCTTCTACACGGTAGAGCCACATTTTTTCATTTCGATCCGAAAGACAGAGGTTGAGCTGTTGGATATCCGGCTGTCGTCTCCAGGCGGCGGCTGTCCACTCGCCACCAACCCCCCAGACGCGCCCGACTTTCCAGCCGTCGGATAAGAAAAAATATTTCATTTGCTGTGTACGGTTGTTAAGTTTTTTTGTCTAACATAGCGCAAAATTGCCACAATACGGAATTATTTAACCGCGAAGACGCTAAGGACGCGAAGGAAGAGCAGAGAAGAGAATAGTAGTCCAGGACGCATTTAGACATAATTCTGTCATTTTGAGTGAAACGAATAATCTCAAACCTTTGCAGCAGCACAGTCCGTAACTCCTCTATCACTATTTTCTAAATGTCTAGTTCTAACTGTTTCGATTTAACTTCCATTTGTTTTTCGGCTGACTTCACTACTTCAAAACTCAGGCGAACATCGAGCCTTTTTTTCTGTTCTAACATTTCCTTAATAGTAACAATCTGTATTTTATCGGAACTTTGATTCATATATTTGCTTTGATATATTCCGGCTGATTTGGCAGTTTTAATCATGTCCTTAGTTGGCTCTTTCAAACTAATAAAAATGCCCAGCGCCGCTTGTTCGAGGGTAATTGTTCCTTGCAAATCGCGGATGTCTCCTGATTGCATTTTCCCTGACTTGACTTGCACGATAATCTTTTCTGGTTCATCTTTGTCACCTTGAAAGTAAGCAATGCCATCTATTCCCTTATCTGCACCTTTCTTGGCGTTAATAGTTGCCCTATTATTAGTATAGGTAAGCACAGCCCATTTTTCAAATTCTTTGCGAGTGCGATCGTCTTTTTTGTTAGCAAGGGCAACTGCTGCTTCCATGTCTTTAGGAATGCCATTTAACTTAAGTTGTTCAAGTACACCTTTCCCAAAAGAATCCTCAAGGCGTTTGAGAATCAAACTAATACTTTGATAAGTAATGTCAATTCCGATCCATTGGCGGTTGAGGCGTTGAGAGGCGCAGACGGTAGTACCGCAACCGCAATAAGCATCTAAAACTACATCACCTTCATCGCTGCTAACTTGAATAATTCTCTCTAAAATAGCTAAAGGCTTTTGTGTGGGATAGCCAAGTCTTTCTGCTGACTGTGACTGAATGGGTTTGATATCATCCCAAATATTCTGCAATGGCGTACCTGACATTTCATCCAGATAGCGTTTGTATCGTGGTACTGTTCCCGGTTTAGTCTGAATTACTCGCCCTTCAGCAATTAACTGATTCATCTTTTCCTGACTGTAACGCCAGTAACGCTTAACGCCCATAACTTCATAGTAAGGATTGCCTTTTGCTTCACCGCCAGGACCAGTCAGGTTGTCAAGTTGATACCGTCGCCCATCAGCATCAGTATGTTTATAAAAGCTTGTTACATAGTCTTGAGTGTAGGCTAGAAATTGAGTATTAAATTTATAATTTTTACTTTTACTATAGTATAAAATCACATCACTAATATTTCCGTAGGCTTTGCGGTCTTGTTTAGTATCGCTGTGAGCATTTGTCCGCTTCCAGACAATTTCATTGATAAAATCTCCGCCCTGGGGACAAAAAATTGCATCTAATACTAATTTTAAATAGTGACTAACTGTAGAATAGCAATGTAGATAAAAGCTACCAGTAAGTTTTAAGACTCGATGAATTTCAGCTACTCGCAAAGTCATGTGAACCAAATATGCTAATAAACTGCCTTTGCTTAAGACTTTTGTTAAACCCGCTATTAAATCAATACTTTGTAATGTAAATTTACCTTGGTAATTTTCGAAGATTTCAGCTAAACCCTGATTTGCATAATCGTCCCAAGTCCAAGTGTCAATAAAAGCTTGTGCTTGGGCTTGGTCTTCCTTGCCAATGTTGTTGTAAATTTGGTTGTAGTTGCGTTTTGAGTTAAAAGGCGGGTCAATGTAGCACAAATCTACTGATTCGTCTTTGATGTGTCTGCGTAAGACATCAAGATTGTCACCGTAAAATAGTTGATTTACCATTTTCGCTATTTCCTTTAAATGGCTGGTATAACTGCTGGCGATCTCTGTATTTGACGACATATTTTGAATTATACTATATAATGGTATCCACTAAACAAGCTCCTGGATTAATTACTTCCCAGACTCAAGACGGAATTAATCCTTCAATTTAAAATCTAAAATCTAAAATCTAAAATCGAATGACCGCACAAACCACAGTACAATTCCAAGATAGTTTCGACATCATCGTAGTTGGTGGCGGACACTCCGGCTGCGAAGCCGCCCTCGCCACATCTCGCCTCGGCTGTCGCACGCTTTTACTCACCCTCAATCTCGATAAAATTGCGTGGCAACCATGCAATCCGGCTGTCGGCGGGCCCGCGAAAACTCAACTTACTAACGAAGTGGATGCCTTGGGCGGCGAAATCGGTAAAATGGCCGATCGCACTTATCTACAAAAGCGCGTCCTCAACGCTTCGAGAGGCCCCGCAGTTTGGGCTCTCAGAGCACAGACAGACAAGCGGGAATACGCCGCCGTGATGAACAATATTGTCGAAAATCAAGAGAACTTGACCGTCCGCGAAGCGATGGTTACAGACTTAGTTTTAGGCAAAAATGAAGAAATTATCGGTGTTGAAACATACTTCGGCGTTGCCTTTGAATGCAAAGCCGTAATTCTCACCACTGGAACTTTTTTAGGCGGCACAATTTGGGTGGGCAATAAGTCGATGCCGGCCGGACGTGCCGGAGAATTTGCCGCCGTCGGTTTGACAGAAACTCTCAACCGTTTGGGCTTTGAAACTGGACGATTGAAAACTGGAACTCCGGCAAGAGTTGACAAGCGGACTCTCGATTACACCAACATGGAACCGCAGCCGGGAGATGCAGAAGTTCGTTGGTTTAGTTTCGATCCTGAAGTTTGGGTGGAACGGGAACAAATGCCTTGTTACCTAACTCGAACTACGCCAGAAACTCACCAGTTAATTAGAGACAATTTGCACCTTTCTCCGGTTTACGGCGGCTGGGTTGATGCGAAGGGGCCGCGCTACTGTCCGAGTATTGAAGATAAGATTGTCCGGTTTGCAGATAAGGAAAGCCACCAGATTTTTATTGAACCGGAAGGTAGGGATATTCCTGAACTTTATATCCAAGGATTTTCGACGGGTTTACCGGAAAGTTTGCAATTGCAAATGCTGCGGACTCTTCCTGGTTTGGAAAAGTGCGAGATGATGCGCCCTGCTTATGCTGTGGAGTACGATTATTTGCCGGCTACTCAGTGCTTTCCAACGCTGATGACGAAGAAGATTGAAGGACTGTTTTGCGCGGGTCAGGTGAACGGTACGACTGGCTATGAGGAGGCGGCGGCACAGGGGATTGTGGCGGGGATTAATGCGGCTAGATTTGCGAAAAATCAGGAGATGATTGTGTTTCCTCGCGAGCAAAGTTATATCGGGACTTTGATTGATGATTTGTGTACGAAGGATTTGCGGGAACCTTACCGGATGCTGACTTCGCGATCGGAATATCGGTTATTATTGCGATCGGACAATGCAGATCAACGCTTGACTCCGCTGGGACGAGAAATTGGTTTAATTTGCGATCGCCGTTGGGAGTTATTTGAGCGCAAAAAAGCTAATATTATCGCGGAAAAAGCCCGTTTGTACTCGACTCGCGTCAAAGAACACGAAGAGCTTGGGAAGAAAATTTTGGTCGATACTCAACAAGCGATTAAAGGTTCAATTACTCTCGCTGATTTGCTGCGCCGTCCCGGTTTTCATTATGTCGATTTGGAACGTTACAATTTAGGTGATTCCAGTCTACAATTAGCCGAGAAAAATGGTGTAGAAATTGACCTCAAATATTCCGGTTATTTGCAAAGACAGCAAAATCAAATTGATGACATTGCCAAACACGAACGCCGCCAATTGCCTGGAGACTTGGATTATATGGCAATTACAACTCTCTCGAAGGAGTCGCGGGAAAAATTGACTAAAATTAGGCCGCTGACTATTGGCCAAGCTGCGAGAATTGGCGGGGTTAATCCGGCTGATGTTAATGCTTTGTTGATTTATCTGGAAGTGCGAAATCGTCAGCAGCCGGCTGCTGTGGGAAATTGAATTAATAAAACCCAAAAATTGCTCGGCTTTGTCTTAATTGTTGGTTGAATTGTACGCGATTGCCGTAGGGAAACGGCGCTGGGTTCTTTTCTTGAGCCTGCGATCGTCCCCGATCCCGTATTGTACTCGCGATCGGGGACAACACTATAAATGCACAACTGAGATGCTCCCAGGAGGTTTTATTTGCGAGTTGAATTTAATCTATCTACCCGAAGCAAAAGCAACTGGTTAGATATGGTAAAATATTACCGATCTTGATTAAGCTAACAAACCAAAATTGGTCATAAACTATGATGAGATCGCTGGCTTGTGTCAGCAGCTTGGATACAGGGAGAAGTTGCGTTTAGCTCAAATGCTGATCCAGTTAGCCAGAAAAGAAGAGGAAAGTCAAAACCCCCAACATCGAATTGCAGGGAATTGGAAAGAATCCTCACCAAGTCAAAATTACTCTGATATAATTCAATATGTTTTTGAAAGGATTACAGCATATTCCATGTAGGTGCAGTACGCCTGAAATATAGTTTCTGGAACACCCATCAGTTTACAGCTATAAAATTGAACTGTAAACAAACCAGGTTAGAAGTGAGTGCATCATAAACCTGACCTAGGCTGTAGCCATGGAAATTTCGTACAAAATCAGAATACTTTATCTTATCTTGTCCACTCTTATTCTTTCTGCCTTCGAGTTCTAGCCTTCGCGTTCTTAGCGTCTTCGCGGTTCCTTCAAAAAGCCCGATCGCCAATCCTTAAAAATTACCACACTCAAAAACAACTATCAATGTAGAGCGGGCCTAAAATAACCTTAAATCTGTTATAGTTTCCATACAGCAGCAAACAAAACCCCCACTTACAAAGTATAACTATCTATGGCTCCTACAGTTTTGATTACAGGCGCTTCTCAAGGAAGCGGCAAAGCAACGGCACTGTTATTTGCCAGTAAAGGTTACGATGTGGTGATGGTGGCTCGCGAGCCAGAGAGATTGGCAGCGGCAGCAGCTCAGGTGCAGCGTGAAGGCACTTCCGCTTTCCCTATTGCGGGGGATGTGGGCGACATTCAACAAGTGCGGGCGATCGTCCAAAAAGCCCTAGATACTTGCGGAAACATTGATGTTTTGGTGAATAATGCCGGGATTTGTCTCGCGGGGGCGATCGAGCAAACCACCTCCGAAGATTGGCAGCAATTAATGAATACCAATTTTTGGGGCTGCGTTAACACAATTCAAGAACTTTTACCACATTTTCTCGATCGCAAAACGGGTACAATCGTCAATATTGGCTCCATAGGCGGCAAAATGCCCTTGCCTCAAATGACCGCTTATTGCACCAGCAAATATGCAGTAACCGGTTTAACAGAAACTTTGCGATTGGAATTAGCACCCCGAGGCATTCACGTTTGCGCCGTACATCCGGGTTTGATCAACAGCGATTTTTTGGAAAGAGCTCAATTTCGCGATCGAGACGAACCAGCAGTCGAATTGCGCCGCCAACAAATGACCGAAATGTTGAAATCTAACTGGGCTTCTCAGCCGG
This sequence comes from Microcoleus sp. S1D4, assembly GCF_036700765.1. NCBI lineage: Bacteria > Bacillati > Cyanobacteriota > Cyanophyceae > Oscillatoriales > Microcoleaceae > Microcoleus > Microcoleus sp. S1D4. The sequence continues at coordinate 169,341 of NZ_JAUBPP010000007.1, read as the reverse complement.
AAGATATTGCTAAAGCAATCTGGGATGCTGTGAAGAATCAGCGTGCAGAAGTTACTGTCGGCCCAGCTTTCTTTGCATCGGAAGCCCATCGATTATTCCCCGGTTTGATGCAATTATTCATGGGTAATTAGTCATTGGTTATTAGTTATTAGTTATTAGTAGCAAATGACTGTTGACTGCTAACTGTTAACTGTTAACTGTTGCTCCTTACCAGGCTCTGCTTAGTAATGCAGATAGGTGAGGATATGCCTCCTTTTATCTGGCAACTTACAGGATAGAGGACTGTAGGAGGTGTTTAAGTTATTAAGTTTTCGATCCTAAGTGCTTGTCACCAGTCAGATCCCGATCGCGCTTCAGGGGCGAAAAAAAGCCTCTGTTTACCCCTCGGCTTCGGGATAGAGGAGTGTGGCAGATACTTTGAGTTATTAAATTTAAGTTTCTAAAAAAATAGAGGGTTCAACCAGCCCCAAATACTATTATAATGACAAAGAAACCAGAAAATATTACCATGCAAATCACAGCATTAGCAGCAAAAAAAGCAGGCGGGTTGCTTGAAGAATACAAATTTGATGTCGCAGCGCCCAAGGTGCACGAATGTCTCATAAAAGTGTTAATTTGTGGCATCTGTCACTCGGATTTGCACATGATTGATAACGATTGGGGTCAATCAAAATATCCCCTGGTTCCCGGTCACGAAGTTATCGGAGAAGTGGCAGAAATAGGATCGCAAGTGACTCATTTAAAAGTAGGCGATCGCGTTGGTGTCGGCTGGCAAAGGTCGTCTTGCTTGCATTGTCGTGACTGCTTGCGCGGTAACGAAAATCTCTGCGATGAAAACCAGGGATTAATTGTTACAGGGCCCGGCGGTTTAGCCGATTATTTAATGGTAGATTCCCGCTTTGCTTTTCCTATTCCCAAAGGCATCGATTCCAAAGTAGCCGGGCCGTTGCTGTGTGGCGGAACTACTGTTTACGCCGGTTTGCGAAACGCGGGGATGAGTTCGGGGCAAGAAATCGGCATTCTCGGTATCGGCGGTTTGGGACACCTAGCCGTGCAATTTGCTAAAAAATTAGGCAACCGCGTTACAGTTTTTACTACTTCCCAAGATAAGGCAGAATTTGCCCATAAAATGGGGGCGGACGAAGCTATTGTAGTAGAAAAAGGCGAAGTTCCTCAACCGCCTAGCAGTAAATTAGATATTTTGTTGAGCACTGTTCCTGCTGCTTTAGATTGGGTTCCCTACATTGATTTTCTCGATTCTGACGGTGCCCTTGCTTTTGTGGGAGTTCCCGACGCACCTTTGAGTATTCCGTTATTTGCGCTGCTGGCGAAGCGCCGCCGAATTACGGCTTCTCCGATCGGCGGTCGTGCTATGATTTATGAAATGCTGTCAGTTTCAGAGAAGTTTGGGATTGAGCCGATTGTCGAAGTTTTTGCGATCGCACAAGCAAATGAAGCAATCCAGAAAGTCCGCGACAATAAAGTGCGCTATCGCGCAGTTTTGACAGTAAGTTAGATCCTTAGTAAGGTGCGTAATTCGCACCCCAGATCTACAAATTACAGCAGAGAACTAGCATTAATCAAACGGCCGGTTAAATCAGCAGGCGTTACATTCAACACAGTACCCAACAAAGCCTGATTAGAACCAAATCTAATATTAGTAGCTTCCACGCGCCCGTTGCTGTCTGGATCGAGACTTTCCTGCGAGATACCGCCCTTGGCTAACAAATTCGTTCCCCCCGTTATAGTTCCAGGATTTAGCAGCAGCAGTCTCGGATCGTCCAAGCTATAACTTGTCTGTTCCAAGAAGACAAGAGTAGTGCTAAAATCCACACTAAGTCCGATGGAATCATTCGACTTATCAAAGTCCACAATTACTGCATCAGGAACTTCTATTCCCCCTACTCCCATTCCCGCTTGATCGACTCGAAAAACAAAAACATCTCTCCCCGCACCTCCTTTGTAAATATCCACATCTCTATCGCCGATTAAAGTATCGTTACCATCACCGCCAACTAACAAATCAACACCTTGACCGCCGCGCAGCAAATCATTTCCCACACCGCCATCAATAAAATCGCTATTTCTATCCCCTGTCAAAACATCGTTGCCACTTTTTCCCAAAATATCGTCATCACCTTTGCCGCCGTAAATAGAATCATTGCCGGGCCCGCCTGACAGACTGTCCTTACCATCGTTGCCGAAAATCCGTTCTGCATCTAATGAACCTGTTACAGTATCATTGCCGCCCAGCATCCAAACTCCCCCAGAAAAACTAGCAAGTTGTCCCGGTACAAGTGTAATATTTTCAGGAGAATTGTCTCCTACCAAACGAGAGATGCGTGAACGATCGGGAGTGAGTACCATAGTTGTAAATTTTTTGCGATTAATGGATATCTGATAATTATTTCCATCTTGGCACAGTCGATCGCAAAATCGCAGATTAAAATAAAAGTTAAAATTAAAGCCGATGCCAATTATTTTTGTAGAAGACTTAAGCAAAGTTTATCCAGTAGCGATTAAACAACCGGGACTTAAGGGAACAGTCCAGCACTTTTTTAACCGCACTTACCGCAACATCAAAGCAGTTGACAGCGTTTCTTTCAGTATTGAACCTGGAGAAGTGGTGGGGTTTCTCGGCGCTAACGGTGCGGGCAAAACTACGACGCTGAAAATGCTGACTGGTTTGATTTATCCCTCTGATGGTACAGTGACAGTGTGCGATCGCACTCCGTTCCGCCGCCAAGCAGATTTTCTGCAAAAAATTACCTTAGTGATGGGGCAGAAACAACAGTTAATTTGGGATTTACCAGTGCTCGATTCTCTGCGAATCAACGCCGCTGTCTATGGAATTCCCGATGCAGATTATCGGCGACGAGTCGGAGAATTGACAGAAATGCTGTCACTAGAAGGCAAGTTAAATCAAGCAGTGCGAAAGCTATCTTTGGGCGAACGCATGAAAGCAGAATTCATGGCTGCCTTGCTGCACCAGCCGGAGGTATTATTTTTAGATGAACCGACTTTAGGTTTGGATATCAACGCACAGTTTAGCGTCAGGCAATTTCTCCGGGAATATAACGAGCGCTATCAAGCAACGGTACTTTTGACAAGTCACTACATGGCTGATATTACTGCTTTGTGCAAGCGCGTTTTGTTAATCCATGAAGGGCAATTAGTTTATGATGGTAGTTTGGACGGATTGCTCGACAGGTTTGCACCTTATCGGGAAGTTCAAGTAAAATTAGCCGAACCCTTGGCAAAAGATAGCGCTTTTGGTTACGGCGAGGTAGAATCAATTGAAGGTAATTCCGTGCGGTTTTTGGTAAAAAGGGAGGAACTGACGGTAAGCGTGTCGAAGATTTTAGCAGAATTAGAAGTTATCGATTTGAGTGTTACCGATCCGCCAATTGAAGAAGTAATCGGTCGAGTTTTTCGCACGGGTAAAGTGTAGATATTACTCCTATCTCCCTTGACAAAGGGAGCCAACAACCGTCAAACATTTTCTTTGTTAAGGGGCTAAAAAAGCATGAAATTCTCTTTTAAGAAAGGGGATTTATTGGGATCGTGATTTATTATTACCAGCCTTTTTACGCTGCTCGTGTCTCGTTACCAGAATCTGCCTGGTAGCGCACATTAAGAATCTCTACCTATTTCTTCTTTCCTTGAGTTAAATTCAGTATTCTTTCAGTGACAATGAATATGAAAAAAAACATTAAAATTGCTAAAACTTTGCTCGTCACCTACTACGCTTATATGCTCGAATACCGGGAGGAATTGTTTTTGTGGGCGCTGTCGGGAGCTTTGCCGTTTATCTTGATGGGCGTGTGGATGCAAGCGGCCGAAACTGGTGAATTTGGGCTGAAGCAGATCGACTTTGCCCGTTACTTTTTAGCAGCTTTCATAGTCAGACAAACTAATGTGGTTTGGGTGATTTGGGAGTTTGAAAAAGAAGTCGTGGAAGGTAAGTTATCTAATAGATTGTTGCAGCCTCTCGATCCCGTATGGCATCACTTCGCATCTCACGTTTCCGAAAGGTTTGCGAGGCTACCGTTTGTATTAGGATTAGTGCTGCTATTTTTTGCACTTTACCCGCAGTCTTTTTGGCTGCCGAGTTTGGGCAGATTTTTGTTGTTTTTGTTGGTTCTCGTTTTCGCTTTTTGTTTGCGGTTCTTGATTCAGTATACCTTTGCGCTGTTTGCTTTTTGGATCGAGAGGGCAAGTGCGATCGAAGAATTCTGGTTTTTAATGTACCTTTTTTTATCGGGACTTGTCGCGCCGCTAGAAGTTTTTCCCCCAGCCGTGCGGGAAGTAGTTTTGTGGACACCGTTTCCTTATTTGATTCATTTTCCCGCTTCAATATTGATAGGATTGCCCGTAGATGTAGGCCGCGGTTTACTGGTAATGTTGGGTTGGAGTATGGTGTTTTTTGTGTGGAATCGCTGGCTGTGGCGGCAGGGTTTGAAGCAGTATTCCAGCATGGGAGCTTAAATAATCATTAAAATTTAAAAAATTGTAGAGTGCGTCCCAGTAAGATATCGATGGTTTTGGGTAGGTGTGCGATCGCATCCAACGATCGCCCTTAATACAGGTGTTTGTGCTTTGGTTGCTGCAAAACAAGTGGGGATGTTGCGAGTCGGAAACGGTTATCAAGTTAATGCTTTGAGCAATTACCGCCTGAATTGTTCGATAACCCTCCGCCAAAACCCAATATTTCTGTGGGTGCTGGCGGCTTTTGCATTGAGGCGCGACGCTGGTAAATAATTGTGGTATAAAATAGAGTCGATCGGCTGCATACTACAATACGGAGCAGAAAAAGGTTGAAACCCCGCCAGCGTCAAACTTGCGTTTGCTTGGGCCATCGAGGGCGAACACCTTTGCGGTGTAAAGAAAATAAGGTAATTTTAATTGCCCTTTCTTCAAGCCGCTCTTTTCGGGTGCAAGCCTGTATAAACCTGATGTCAACCGCCGAGTCTTTTTTCAATGCAAACAAACTCTAGGGGACAAGATATTGGTATGTTGTTAAAAAAACTTGTTTGCGAAAATAATCCCCAGACAGTTGCAGAGTTAATCGACACACAACTCAAAACTGGTCAACTGACTTGGACTCAACTCAAAACACAAGTTTTTGAGCAGCACTGGCGGGATGAATCTTTGCAGGAAGTCTTCACAGAAATTGCAGCTAAATTAGATAGAGAAACAGCAAGCGAACTGATAGAATATTTGACAGATCAAAACGGTCAACCGGAAAAATTTATTAATTTGTTTTTAGCAGCGGGCTGCCTGTTAAAAGTCAAAAATGGCATCAATAAAAACACCGAAAAAAAACTGTTAAATGCTTTAAAAAAGCTATCACAATACGGGACGGCTTTCCTGATTCTTTATCAAAGCGCTCAAGAATTGCAGGAAACTTATCAAATTCGCGATCGATCGATCGCCACGATCGCCCAAACTTGGAAAAACGACCCGGAAACCCTGCCCTGGCTGAAAATACTCGCACACTCCAGCGACAGCGGCGAAGTCCGGGCCACAGCAGTCAAAGCCATAGCCCGCAGTTGGTCTGACGAGCCAGAAATTTACCTGATGCTCAAAAAACTCGCTAAATTCGATACAAGTTGGGCAGTGCGATCGGCTGCGATCGCAGAAATGGTCGCGGGTTGGCCCGATAAAAAGGATACCTTGCAACTGGTGGCCGCCCTGGCTAAGTTCGATCGCAGTCCGACCGTCCGCACCTGCGCGCTGGAACTGTTGGCCCGTCGTTGGCGCGATCGAACAGATACCTTACTGCAGCTGAGAACCGCCGCCGAATCCGACGAAAATTTGCGAGTGCGAGTCGCAGCGTGGCAAGAAATAGCCAGAGGTTGGCACAGCGTTTTAGGTACTTTCTCCCTGCTCAAAAACTTGACCGAGACAGGAACTTCTACCCTGCGAACATTAGCTGTGCGGGAGTTGGCAGCGGGCTGGCAGGCCGTGGCAGAAGTTGGCCTGCTGCTGAAAACCCTAGCCGTATCCGACAGCAGCGAACAAGTGCGGACAGCAGCGATCGAAGAATTAGCTTCGCGCTGGCGGGCCCAACCAGAGATTTATCCGCTGCTCAAAAGTCTCGCCGAGTCCGACCAGAGTTCCACCGTCCGGCAGGCAGCAGTCCAAGGAATTGCCTCTGGCTGGCCGTCTAACCCCGCAACTCTGCCTTTTTTGCAAAATATAGCTGCGGGCGATCGCGACGCCGAACTACGCGAAATAGCCCTGCAACAGATTGCCGCAGGTTGGCCCGACAGCCCGGATACATTGCCCCTGCTGCAAAAAATAGCGGCCTCAGAGGATTATTGGACTGTGCGCCAAGTAGTAGTAGCAGCTGCAGCCACCTTACCGTCAGCCAGTCTCGAAGTCTTTGAGTGGTTGAAAAATCTCGCCGAGTCAGACAGACACCTCAACGTCCGAGAAACTGCGGTGGAACAGATAGCAAGAGGCTGGGGACACCGGGACGAGACTTTGCCTTTTCTCAAAAAACTGGCGGAGTCGGAGGGGGATGCTCACCTGCTGAGCGTGCTGGTGCGAGAAATAGCGCGGGGATGGCCAGAAGAGCCGGAAACATTGCTTTGGTTGAAAATTCAGCTTGATTCTGGGGAGGAGGAGGTGCGGGAAGTGGCGGTGCAGGAACTCGCTCGCAACTGGCCTTCGGGTGCTGAAACTTGGAGGATGCTGGAGGCTAAAGCAGAGGGCGATGAGAGTCCGGCGGTTAGGCAACTCGCTTTGCAAAAGTTAGCTCGCGGGCGGACAAATGAGCCTCAAACTTTTGAGTGGCTGAAAATTCGGGCAGCGCAGGATGAAGATTCTCAGGTGCGGGCGATCGCTCTGGTAGAGTTAATGCGGGGATGGAAAGACGAGCCGGGAATGTTTGAGTTTTTGCGCCAGAGAGCTCTGACTGACTCCTACGATAGAACAGGTTCTTTTGCTTACAATCCCAGATTTACAGCACTCGAAGCAATTATCGAACATTATCCCGAAAATGCGGAAACTTTGCCTCTGGTGCGATCGCTTGCAGTTTCCGACGCCGACGAGCAAGTGCGGGCTTTAGCGAGCCGCCGACTCTGCAGCCAAGACTGGTAAACAGAAATAATCCTTTAGACCTTTCCGAAAATTATGGTTATTCAGCGTTGGACAGTTAGTTGCGGAACCTGCAAAACAAACCATACTCTACGCATCTCACTGGGAACTGATCGTTATCAAGAGCATACCTTCCCTTGCGTAAATTGTGGTGAGGATATGTCTGTTCGCTTGGACATTGATTTTGATGACTGGCGTAGGTTTGATAATTTGCCGGCTTCAAGGCTCCAAAAACTAAGTTTTCTACAGTTAGCAACTGTGAAGTTTGTCAAACTGAAGGAACCGTTATAAATTTAGACCCCAATTTCCTAGTTGCCGAAAAATTTTTGCATAATAAATATTACTTTTCTTCGATTCATCAAGCTGAGCGATTGGGTGCTTTTGAAAGAATTGAAAAAACAAAACATTACTTCTCAGAAAAGCAAATACTAGATATTTTTTCATTGGTAGGAGGCTTTAGAAATTTAAGAGAGAAGCTGGAATTTTTGATTAAAGCTTGGTCTCTTCACAACAGAGGCAAAGAGAATCTTGCACTTGAATACTTAGATAAACTTGCCGAGGATTTATTTGATAAATCTTATCCTTTGCACGAATCAATTCTAATGTTTAGTGCTTTGTTTATTGGTGAAGAGCGGAGCGAAGAAATGAAAACTATATTGAATGAAATTAAGGAAGCCAAAAGCAAAAATTCCTTACAATATTACAATCTTCGCTCATACTATTTGGAGAAACACGTAGAAGATTGCCTAGAGCGCCATTTAGAAAGTTTTAATGATTACTTGAAAAATTATGACGACCTACTTCAGCTCTATCTGTATGCAAAGCAGAAACAGAAAATTCCAGAGGATATATCACTGTCATCCAATAAATTTAGAAACCTAAAGATGTTTTATGGAAATATCTACGAACACATAACTTCAAGTCTTTTCATTTTGGCAGGTATAAATAACATATTAAGTGGTCGTAATTTTGATATTTTTGAAGAGATGGATATGAAGAAATATATGACTATAAATAAGGCTAATAGAGCTAACCCTTTTAAAGATAGACACAGCTTTGCTCCTGTCGTTCAGTGTTTAGATAGTACGCTAAGAAATGCCTCGCATCATGGTGCGATGAAACTGCAAATAAACTCAAACATTATTCAGTATCGTTCAGGAGGGACGGGAGCATTAAATACCATTAGTTACACTGAATATTTGCAGAAATGTAATGAAATGATGTTCTCTTCTTGTATGCTTTTGATTGTCGAATTGATGATTATAAAAAATTTGATATAGTTCGTTTTTTGGGGGACAGGCATCCAGCCCTCCCTGGACTGGCTTTTCACTTCTATATCTATTCATTGCCACAAAAGCCCGATCGCAAACCGCACCGCTTCCCCCATTACCGAACAACGATCGCACTCCGAAGCCGTTTTCTCCCACCTGAGCAACTGTTCCCGAAAAGCTTGGTATTGCTTGGCCCGCTGCACGAGGCTTGCAGTTTCCGACACAGAAGAGCAAGTGCCGGCTTTAGCCGCTCTCCGGCTTCAAGTATTAACGATTAACTGTTAATCATCGATCAAAAGGGCGATCGCACCCCGCACCGCTTCCCCCATCATCGAGCCGCGAACGTTCGCGGGCGCCGTTTTCTCCCACAAAATCAACTGTTCCCGAAAACCAGGGTCTTGCTTGGCCCGCTGCACGATCGCCTGACTGATAACTTTCCTCTGAATCTGAATAGTTGGAATACCTTGCTGCTTCAAATAATCCAACAGCCGCTGCACACTTTCAGAGAATTTATCCGGTGTTTGAGACATCAAAATAAACGAAATTTGACGCACCATTCGCTGGTAGATTTCCTGTTTTCTGACCAACACTTCATTTCGACTTGGCTCCTGCGGCTCCACACTGTTACTAGCAACAGCCAAATCTAGCAAACCCCAAATTTCTGCCCGCTTGGCTAAAACCTTTTCCAACATATCTGGATAAAGCGCCAAAATGCGATCGCCCAAAATCTTGCCATTCACCAAACGGTTAGCGCTCAGCCGCAGTAAATTTTGTTCTCCCGTAGACTCAAAAAATTGAACATTCAACTGAAGTTGCCAACTCTCCAACTCCACCCGACGCACCGTAAACACCAAAGCCTCCCAATTAGGAAAATCAGCAAAATAGACCTCCACAATAGAACTTTCCTCTTGATTCTGCCGCCCCAATTCCCCAGACTCAAAATCGCGAGCCGCCGGAAAGCGATTTGCCGCAACTTTCGCAGTATAATCAAACTGAGTAAAAACATACCCGCAGTCAACTTTTGACAGATCCACATCTTGAACCTGCCAATTTTGAATGCAGCAACCCGTAAGCTGCGCCCCCTCCAAACTCGTCCGAATCAAACGACATTCAATCAAACAAGCTTCTCTTAAATCCGCCTCACCTAACATCGCATCCATCAAATAAGCGCCACTCAAATCAGCTTTCCGCAAATCAGCACCGCGCAAATTAGCCTCGCTCAAATCCGCCCGCAACAAATACACTCCTTGCAAGTTAGCTCGCAGCAAAAGCGCCTTCTTAAAACTCGCTTTCAACAAATAAGCACCAGCCAAATTAGCTCGACTCAAATCAGCATTATCGAGTACAGCCTCCGTCAAATCCGCCCCCGCCAGCACAGCTCGGTGCAAGTCAGCGCCCGCCAGATTTGCCGATCGCATTTGAGCACCATTTAAATCAGCTTCAATCAAATTTACACCGCTCAAAATTGCCGATCGCAAATTTGCTTCCACCAAATGCGCTTCCCGCAAATTAGCATCCGTTAAATTAGCACCAACAAGACTGGCGCGGTTGAGATTCGCCTCCATCAACTTCGCCCCCATCAAGTGCGCGCCGTCGAGTTTAGCTTTCTCCAAATTAATTTGGTCAGATTTAACTTTTTGAAGATTAGCACCGCCCAAATCCGCCTCAGAAAGCACCGTCCAATTGAGTTCTGCACCTTCCAAACAAGCAAGGCGCAAATCCGCTTTCGCAACATTTGCCCCGCTCAAATTTGCCCCGCTCAAATTTGCCCCGGACATCACTGCATTGCGGATATCTGCGCGGCGCAAACAAGCTCCAATTAACTTAGCATTGCTCAAAAAAGACCAGCTCAAATTAGCACCGGTCAAGTTAGCACCTGTGAGGTTTATTTCTCGCAGGTTGACACCGCTTAAACTAGCACCGCTGAGGTCAATGTGAGCAAAGTTGCGCTCTCCTTCTTGATAGCGCAGCAAAAATTCTTGTACTTGCATTCGGAGGAGAAGGGGAAGGGGAATAGGAATGAAAAAACTATCTCTAGTCTGGTAAAATAACTGTTATCGCGTTGGCAGCGAGGAATTTATTCCTCTAATTTATTGCCGCAGACATTCCTCATTACAAATCATTTTTAGGTTGCCAGTTGGGAATTAGGTTTTCTATTTTATTGCAGAATATATGGGAGTATTTTAGTTTTGCAAAAAGCATTTTTTTATGGTAGTGCGAGCGTCCACCCTCACTTATTATACTCCCCGCTCGCTTATTATACTCGCGACTCGTCTATTATACTCGCTCTTCGGGGACGCTCGCACGCTCAAATGCCCAACTGAGATGCTCCCGAATACATTCCTCACTACGAACCATTTTAAAGTTAGTAATTAAGAATTTATTCCTCTGATTGTTTGCGGACTCAAGTCCTCACGATCAACCATTTTAATTGTGCTATAACCACGGAATTTATGTGATTCGTAATTTGTGCTAATAGGATTTTTTTAGAGGAATCGCTGCAATTCTCCCTGCAAATACTTTGCCCATTTAGTCGCTAGAGAAACTTCTGTAAAAGGAACCTGCACCGCCGCAGCATCTTTCAACAAAAATTCTAGGGCGATCGCACTTCCCGAATTTGGTGGCGACTCTAAATCTACCACAGCGCCGTTAACTAACAACCTGAGCGACTGCACATTTTTTAAAGAAAAAGTTTGCAAATTCACAGGCCCGCTGCGAGTAGGTTTCCCCCAAGTCAAACAGTCTTCTTGCTGACCGAGTACAGCATAAATATCGTACTTGGCCTTGGCGAATTGTTCCGCCCAGACGCGATAGGCTTCTAACTTTTGATACTCGTTCCATCCAGCCCAAGCCAGCCCAATAAAAATTGCTAGCAGCGGCAACCACATTAAACCTCTTTCCATGCAATATCCTTGTGAAAAATACTCCCGGTTTTCTTTGCCATCTGCTTTAATGATACAATTTATTGAACTACTCAAACTTGCTTGGCAATTTAAACTAGAAATTACACCCATTTGCGATCGCGCGGGTAGCCACCGCCACCACATACCAAAAGCCCGCCCGCGAGTTTGACCGCAGCCACAACTAAGAAAACTGGCGATCGCGATGAAAATTCGGTTATTGTGGTGAACAAGCCTTCCCTCAACGGACGATCGGCAATGAAAAAATTTTTCTTTCTGTGCTTATTTTTAATCGGGCTTGGCTGGGCAATTTCTAATTTCCCAGGACTTGCTACTCAAGGCACCTACGACTCGATTGTGCTGGATTTCCGCGAAGATATCGGTAATCCTCTTGTTGCAAAACGAGTAGAAGAACTCGCCCAGTTGTACCAAATCGCACCGCAACTCAACAGTGAGTTTTCTAAACAGGATAATGTGTATGTTGTCAAGGGCGATCGCACTTTGCTAAACGCCCTGAGAAAATCAAAGTTGGCTAAAGATACCGAATACATTGAACCGAACTACATTTACAGCGCTTACGAGATTCCCAACGACCCCATGTATGTCAAGCAGTGGAATCTCCGCAGCATCAACGTAGAATCGGCTTGGAACGAAACAAAAGGCAGCGGCACAACAGTAGCGGTAATTGATACCGGCATCACTCCCGTCGCCGACTTAAAAGAAACCAAATTTGTACCGGGCTACGACTTTGTAAACGATCGCGCCGAAGCCTACGATGACAACGGCCACGGCACTCACGTCGCAGGTACTGTCGCCCAATCAACTAACAACAACTACGGCGTTGCAGGCATCGCTTACGAAGCAGCTTTAATGCCGCTGAAAGTATTAAGCGGCAGCGGCGGCGGTACAGTTTCCGACATTGCCGAAGCAATTAAATTTGCTGCTGACAACGGCGCAGATGTCATCAACATGAGTTTAGGCGGCGGCGGCGAAAGTCAATTAATGGAAGAAGCGATCGACTACGCCTACTCTAAAGGGGTTGTCATCATCGCCGCCGCCGGCAACTCCGGCGACAGTTCGGCATCCTATCCCGCCCGCTATCCCCACGTCATCGGCGTTTCCGCCCTCGGCCCCAACGAAGAAAAAGCCGATTATTCCAATTTCGGCGCGGGTGTTGACATTTCAGCCCCCGGCGGTTCTGAACTAGGCAAAATTCTCCAAAGTACGATCGACCCAGAAACCGGTGCCGAAATCTTTGAAGGCTACCAAGGCACTAGCATGGCTGCGCCCCACGTTGCCGGCGTTGCAGCGCTGATCAAAGCCTCCGGTGTCACAGAACCAGACCAAATTCGCAGCATACTCTTGCAGTCCTCGCGAAATGTCACAGAAGATCCCTTAAACCATTTTGGTTCGGGACACCTAGACGCAGGCGCAGCAGTTCAGCTAGCCCAGCGCGGACAAATCAACTTCCGCGACTTCTTCCGCTGGCTGCGCGACAACGGCTATCTCAGCCCCCGCTTCTGGATCGACGGCGGTGCAGTCGCCCTGTTGCCGAAAATTGCAATGGTACTCGGTTCTTACCTGCTGGCTTTCATTATGCGGAATTATTTTCCGTTCCAGTGGACTTGGGGCTTTTCCGGCGGCTTGATGGCTGGAAGTTCTGGGTTCTTTTTCCTCCGCAACTTGTTTGTATTTGACTTACCGCAGTGGCCGATGAGAATCATGGGCAGTTCTATTCCCGAACTCGGCGGTGCAATTAACGGCAGCAATATGCTGAATCCCTTATTTGCTAGTGTTTTGATTCCGGGGATTTTGATTGTTTTGCTGTTGGGACATCAACAGTGGAAGTGGATTGCGATCGCCACTTCGATCGGCTTTGCTAGCTGTTTAGCAGTGAATGCTGTAATCTCTCCTGCAGTTTGGGGATTGGGAACTGGTTTAGTAGCACAAACATTCTTGATTGTCAATGCTTTGTTGTGTTTTGGATTGGCACATTTAGCACTTAAAACAGAGGCGCAGTCAGCATGAGTATTACAGTCAAAGGCAAAATTGAACGCCAAGGATTAGGCCCTGGTACCTGGGCTTTGGTTGGCGAAAATGGAGAAACTTATGAACTTAAGGATGCTCCTTCTGACTTGAAAAAAGATGGTTTGAAAGTCAGTGTCAAAGGTACAGTCCGCAAGGATATAATGACTTTTGCGATGATCGGCCCGGTGCTTGAGGTGCAGTCCTTTGAAGTCTTGTAGGTCGATCGACTAATCCAGCTTTCGATCAAAAAAAACCCCGGCCTTCATTGGCTGGGGTTTATTAATCAGGGTGCATCTACTAATTTAATGTCCGGCCAGACAGCACCTCATTCAGGAAAGTTTGGCAGAATTTGCGATAATTTTTGGCGGTGCGATCGACAAAAAAAAACCCGGCCAAAATTGGTCGGGAGTTAATTAATCAGGGTGCATCTACCAACTAAGCTTCCTGAGAATTCCACCACAATCCGGAAACTCACCTCAAATTTGTTCAGCATCAGCCTTAAAACAAAAAAAACCCGGCCAAAATTGGTCGGGAGTTAATTAATCAGGGTGCATCTACTAATTTAATCTCCGATACCACCGCACCAAATTCAGGATAGTTTGGGAAATTTGCGGGAATTTATGGCTGGATGTGCGATCGACAAAAAAAACCCGGCCAAAATTGGTCGGGAGTTAATTAATCAGGGTGCATCTACTAATTGAGTCTCCGGTAGCACCCCACCTCTTTCGGGACAGTTTCGGAAAATTTGCGGGAATTTATGGCTGGATGTGCGATCGCTCAAAAAAAAACCCGGCCAAAATTGGTCGGGAGTTAATTAATCAGGGTGCATCTACCAATTAAGCTTCCTGAGAATTCCATCGCCATCCGGAAACTTACCGCTGAAAACTCAAAACTCTTTTCGATGAACCAGAGTTGCGGTAGCTTGGTCTGTCGGAACTAGCAAGACTTCGCTAATATTGACGTGGGGCGATCGCGTGGCGCAAAAATATACTACATCGGCTACATCATCCGCTGTCAAAGGTGTAAGTCCTTGATAGACATTCTTCGCCTTGTCTGAATCGCCGTGAAACCGGACATTGCTAAATTCTGTTTCCACCAAACCCGGTTCTATTTCCGTCACCCGCACCGCTGTTCCCAAAAGGTCTTGTTTCAACCCCTCAGAAATCGCTCTCACCGCTGCTTTGGAAGCGCAATAAACACTACCTTTCGGGTAAGCTTGGCGGCCTGCTATTGAGCCGATATTCACTACGTGGCCGCGGCCTCGGCTGACCATTCCCGGTACGATGTAGCGAGTCATGTAAAGCAAGCCTTTCACATTGGTATCAATCATTTCTTCCCAATCTTGAAAGTTGCCTTCGTGTAGTTTGTCTAAACCGCGGCTCAATCCGGCATTGTTAATCAGAATATCGATGTTTTTCCACGCATCGGGAAGCGCAGCGATCGCCGATTCGACTTGCGGGCGATCGCGCACATCCAATTCTAGCAGGTAAATCTCGTTCGCCGATGCGACCAATTTTGCCTCTACAAGTTCCTTTGCCAGTCGATCGAGCTTTTCAACGCGGCGGGCTGCTAAAATTAGTTTCGCTCCACCTTTGGCAAATATCTGGGCACAAGCCGCTCCGATACCGCTACTCGCACCCGTAATGAAAATAATTTGATTTTGGATAGAAATCATTTTTTGGTAGTTGGTTAGTTGTTATTGGTTATTGGTTATTGGTTATTTGTTATTTGTTATTTCTTATTGGTTATTGGTTATTTGTTATTAAGCTGTTGTGGCAGTTAAATTTAATGTCAAAAAACATCTAAATCTTGTGGGGTGTCCCGCCCGCCCTGAACATACAATTTAAATGCGTGACAGCTTAGTTACTCGCTTGGGGCTACTAATAACTAATAACATTAATATTCACAGCCAACTGCTAACTGTCAACTGCTAACTGTCAACAGCCAACAGTCAACAGTCAACCCTCAACACTCAACAATTCCCATAACACCTATTTTTATTACTTGACAACCCGCAAGCGCACGCTAACCGTTGCAATTCCGCCTTGTCGCATCAAAACTGCTGATATCCAGCGATTCTCTGGCGTGGCCGGGGCTTTACCTACTTTAAAAATACCCCCAGAATTCAGCAACTCTAAGTCTATTTCTGACGGATTAAACAATGTTTTTTCGCTAATCGGTTCATCCAAAACAGTTCCTATTAAAATATCGTCGCCGATTGGTTCTCGAACAATGGCGTCAAAATGGTACTCTTCCCCGACTTTCACTTGTTCGGGAAAACTTACTTGAATTGTGGGAGGATTTTTACCAGAAGTCAGCTCAGTTTGTTCTGCTAAAATCTCTTGCTTAACTATTTTTTCACCTTCAAAGCGCTGCTGAGAACGGATGGTAGCTTTGAGATTTAAGTCGATTCCATCTTTTTTCTGAGTGCCGGTAATTGTAGTTACGGTTTCGGCGATAATGGCGTTACCTTCGGTTTTCCAAGATTTGAGATCGGTGCGGTAATTTAAACTCGGATATCGATCCCAGAGTTGGGTGAGGGCTTTTTCCATGATGCGGCTGTTTAAGCCGTCAGAATCGGTGAAATTTGCGCTGTAAAATGCCATGACTGCTTTGACATCGCGCCGATTGGCTGCTGCGTCAATTTCTGTTAGCAGTTTGGTGAGGGGGGCGGGCGCATTGGCTGGGGTTTGGACGATCGCCCTGGGAGTAGCCCCCATCGGCGCGATCGCCGCTACAGCAGTCGGATGCAGCACGCCAGCACTTACCGCTGTTAAACATAACAACATTTGAGCGATCGACAGCCCGCAGTTAAAGCCAAAAACGATCGGGCGTTGGCGCAGCCCGCCCCTACGGGGGCTACGCCAACGAAGAGGATCGGCTTTTTCGTCCCGACGGCTGCAAAAATACTGAGATACACTTGGCACTAAATTCAACAAATTACGCATTAGATGATACTTTGGTTATTTGTCAGGGGTCGCGGCGCGGGCAATTGTTCGCCTGCAACGAAAACTGACAACGGAAGGAGGGACACGGCACAATCTAATTTTAGATGGCTGATTGAAAATTGGCTGAAACTGCCGGAATAATAAGCATAATAATCTAAAACCTCTAATCTAAAATCGATCGACCTGTGGAACTTGTAAAAGAGACAAATACCTTGACAAAAGCCCCCCTGCGGTTGTTGGTTGCAGCTAGCGGTACCGGAGGACATTTATTTCCAGCGATCGCCACCGCCGCCGAGTTGGCCGACTGTCACATCGAATGGCTGGGAGTCCCAGACCGCATGGAAACGCAGTTAGTTTCATCGCTTTATCCCCTCCACACGATCGCCGTCGAAGGCTTTCAGCAGCGATTTGGACTCGGTACAGCGCGTATTTTGGGCGGACTGCTCGGCTCGATCCTTAAGGTGCGAAAGTTGCTCAAAGAAGGAAATTTTCAGGGACTGTTTACTACCGGCGGTTACATCGCAGCACCTGCAATTTTGGCAGCTCGCTCTTTGGGTTTGCCGGTGATTCTCCACGAATCTAATGCAATTCCTGGAAAGGTGACGCGGTGGTTTAGTCCTTTTTGCAGTGCTGTGGCGATCGGATTTGCAGCAGCAGCCAAGCATTTACCCCGCGCGAAAACCGTGGTTGCTGGTACGCCGGTTCGATCGCAATTCCTCGCCCCTCAACCTCTCAAGTTACCAATTCCTGACAGCGTACCTGTAATTTTAGTCATGGGCGGCTCTCAAGGTGCTGTCGCAGTAAATCAGTTAGTGCGCGAGTGTGCTCCGGCTTGGTTTGAGGCTGGTGCTTGGGTAATTCACCTCACCGGAAATAATGACCCGGATGCTGAGAGTTTGAAGCACGAGCAATATTTGTCAATGCCATTTTACGACAATGTGGCGAGTTTATTGCAGCGAGCAAATATAGCAATTAGTCGATCGGGCGCTAGTGCTCTGACAGAATTAGCTGTTACCGGAGTACCTTCTATTTTAATTCCTTTTCCTTACGCCGCTGACGACCACCAAAGATTTAATGCCGAAGTATTTGCAGCATCAGGAGCCGCCGCAGTATTCCGTCAAAGCGAACTCACAGCAGAAGTATTGCAAAGCAAAGTGCTGTATCTGTTAAAAGATTCCGAATATTTGGCCAAAATGTCTCAAGCTGCTGCTCACTTAGCGGTGACAGACAGTACGGAACGTTTGGCAAATTTGGTCAGGGAATTGTTGAGTCGGTAGCGCAAATTTGACATCGCTACTAATTTAACGAGATATATTTTAATGAGGATAAAGCGTAAAATCTCTATCCAGCCAAATAATATAAAGCACAGCCCCATCTCGATAACCAACCATCGGAGCCATCCCGCAAAACCGAAAAGCAATAAAATTTGCATCATCCTTAAGATGGTTAGGAATAGCCACTCTAATGGAACTTTTAGCAATCTTCTCATAGCCAGAGCCGTGACGGCCAGAAGCATTAATCTGGCTCCAGGTAAGCTGACTTAACTTGTAGAGAGTATCTGCAAAAGCTGCCTTTTCATCTTTTGTACACTAAGAAAGAGAGTAATCTTTATTCATGTATCGCAAAGAAAATAGAGGTGAATCCTGCTCTGGCGGTAAATCAACAATTTCTCTAGGTGAAATCCTTTTCCCTTTTTCTTGGCGTTGATTTGCCTTAAACTGCTTCTTCACAATTGAGTTGAGTCTTGAAGTATTCGTGAAGCGATTGATGAGTAATTGTACCGCTATTTTGAGCGGCAAGTTTCCAGGGATATTCTTCTTGGGTCATGTTGCGTAACTTCCATGCAGCAAACTGCCCAAACACGGAGTAAACTTCATCAAGCAGGCTCTTAGTTTTTTCGTCATAAATCGAAAAGTCTATATCTTCAGGACATGGAATTGCACCAGCACCATACTTTTTATAGTGACGGTATAAATCAGGAACAACCGGCCCGTGAGTCCATGCTTCTATCGCTTCAGGAAATAGCGCTTCGTCGTACAAAGCTAAATGAAAGCCTTGAGCATAGTAAAGCAATTTCTGAAGTTTGAGATTAGATATCAGATCGCCAGCATCTTCACTTACCTGAGCCAAAAAGTATTTGGCTGCATCATCACAACTCAGCATAACTTACGTAGTTATCATTAAACGGCTTATTTCCATGATACTAGATGCGATCGCCCTAGGCGACATTCAGCTTCACAAAATCAACCACCGACGCTAAGCCATCCTTCGTCTTCAAGTTAGTAAAAACAAAAGGTTTCTCTCCGCGCATCTTTTTAGCATCTCGTTCCATCACGCCCAAATCTGCACCCACAAAAGGCGCCAGGTCTATCTTATTAATCACTAATAAATCCGATTTAGTAATTCCCGGCCCGCCCTTGCGCGGAATTTTATCACCCGCAGCGACATCGATTACATAAATTGTCAAATCTACTAACTCCGGGCTAAAAGTTGCCGCCAAATTGTCGCCGCCACTTTCGACAAAGACTAAATCTAAATCAATGAATTTGTGTTCTAACTCTTCTATAGCTACCAAGTTGATCGAAGCATCTTCGCGGATGGCTGTATGGGGACAGCCGCCGGTTTCTACGCCCAAAATGCGATCGCTCTCCAAAGCTTGACTCCGAACCAAAAACTGTGCATCTTCCTGAGTATAGATATCATTAGTAACCACAGCAATCTGGTACTGCTGTCGCAGCGCCTTACACAAAGCATCAAGCAAAGCAGTTTTTCCCGAACCAACCGGACCAGCAATTCCTACACGAAAAGCACTCATAGCGATTTTAAATTTTAGATTTTAGATTGTCTGATTTTTAACTGCGAAATAACCGAGTTGTAGTTGTAGGGTGCGTCAGACGGAGTTATGGAACGATTATCGAGGCTTTGGGGTTCTGACGCACCTTACTAATTAGATTTTGGATTGTCTGATTTTCAACTTCTAAACAACCGAGTGTACTGAGTTTCGTGCGCCATGCTAGCTAGGCCTAATCCCCAACTGCAACTAGCAAGATTATCATCTTCTAATTGTAAAACTTCTCGCGCCGTAGAGTTAATTTGAGAATGCAAATCTAACAGCAACTGCTGGCCTGCAGTTTGACCCAAAGGAATCAGTTTCACGCCCGCACTCGCCAAATTTGCAGCCCAACTGTACAAATATCCTAACACGGCCGCTTCCTCTTCAATCTGCCAACAAGCCGCCGCTATCCCAAAGCCGATCGCAAAATTGCACGGATTTCCCCCAACTTCCACCAAATCTTTGACAATAGTTGTTAAATCAGAAACAACGGGCGATTCCCTGCGGGATAGCTTCGCTTCACGCAAATCCAGCAACAACCGCGTCAAAGTCCGTCCCATCTGCCAACTTTGCAAGCGCAACTCTTCACTTTCCTTAGCAGCAGTCGCCCAAGCATTCCAGTAACTCAAAGCCCTCAAATCCCCAATTTTTGCCGCCCTCAAAGCCCGTATCGCCACAGCAGCTTCTACTCGCACCGCCCCAAATTGCAGCGAATTTTCCAACCAATTCCTCAAACTAATCTCGCTGTCGATCGCACCGGTTTCTACCAGACTTTCGATTCCCTCAGAATAACTATAAGCTCCCACAGGCGCAAAAGCTAGCTGCAACAAACATAAAAGTTGACTGTTCACTGTTGACTGTTGACTGTTGACTGTTGACTGTTGACTGTTGACTGTTGACTGTTAAGAGGGCGGGCACGGGGGCACCGCCCCTACTGAATGTTGAATGTTGACTGTTGACTGTTGACTGTTGACGGTTGACTGTTGTTATTTGTTATTTGTTATTTATTATTTGTTGTTTGTTATTTGTTGTTTGTTATTTGTTGTTTGCAATGCCCCATTCCCCATTCCCCATTCCCCATTCCCCATTCCCCATTCCCCATTCCCAATTCCCCATTCCCCATTCCCAATACCTAATGGCTGTGGCCGTAAGCGCCCGTTTCCGGCTGAAACGGTACAATTTCTTCTATAACTTCCAAACCCATTTTTTCGAGCATTCCCTGCAAAACAGAGTCGGGAGAAAGCCTTAAATAATTATCGGTAACTTCTAAAGCTACGTGACGGTTTCCTAAATGATAAGCCGCCCGCAGCAGTAGCAGCTTAGTCGAGGCCCGCGCTGTGATTACCGGTTCGGGTTTTGCACTTACCTGTACCAAACAGCTACCGTCTTCCGACTGCAATAAATCTCGATCGCGCAATACCGTACCTCTGGGTAAACTCAGGTGCAGTTTTTCCCCACCTTCTGTCTCGAATTGGTGGCGGCTGCGAGTGCGATCGTCGGCTGTCATTGCTAAAGTAAAGCTGACAGCAGCATCGGGATTTGCAGGCAAATGTTTGGTAAAAGTTAGCATTTTTTTATTTTATTCCTCAACTTAACTCGCTTCACATCTAGTTTTTGAGGAATATCTTTTTTATCTTTAATAACGACTGACAGCGAGTTACAAAATTGTCATCTCTCTGAACCGCTCCCGTCCTTGCATACCATGTTTTGCTCGTTTTGTCAAGCACTTTATTACAGGCGAGATCCCTTTCTTAACTATTTTCGCATAACGCCCAGTAACTCTAACAACAGAACGGGAGAGGAAGAAAGACTCAAACACTCGATGTTTATTGATTTCCCGCTTGTTGCAGCCGCAGCAGCTCGGCTTGAATTTGCTGTTTGACTTCTGGATTCCTTTGCTGCAGCAAAGTGAGCTCGTTGAAGCGTCTAACTGTCAAGTTATTGCTTTCAATAATTTTTTTAGCTTGGTCGCAGTAATTCACAGCCACGCCGCGAACGCCTCCCGACAGCCTGTTAATTTCCTGAGTTTCGTTGCACACTACTCTGGGTACCGAGCCTCCAGCCATTCCTTTAATTTCCTGATAAGCTTGCACCCGTCTGGGTTCTATTGACAAGACAGCGCGAGCGTAGTTAGTAATTTCGGTGTTGCTAATGGCTTGAGCTTGGGCTGCAGCTCCGAAAACGAGGTTTGGGGATTGTCCGTACAAGCCAGGGGCCCATCCGGTAGCCAAAGCTCCTGCAGATATGATGACGGAGAACAGCGATTGCCGTAGCATCGGGTTTAGGCGAAATTTAGAGTTGTTGGTTAAGGTGTTCATGGTCGTCGGTGATTGCTTGCGTGTAAATAAAAATGACACAGCGCTGGGAGGCTCAATATTTGTGAATCATGTGGTGGCGAAAAAGTTCCTGCCGACAAGCGTAACAATCTTTAATTCAAGTAGAAGGATTTGCGCGGTTGCTAGGGCGATCGACTTTTTAGCAAACTCGATAATTAGATCCATCCTAACATCTCACCAGAAGTTGATAGAACACAGTATTTAGACGCTCATTTTCATTGCGGTGCGTTTCATAATTCCCTCTACAAATAATTCTCACAGCTCAAATATTAAATAATTATAAAACTCCTTGACAAATGACTCGTATTTAGGTGCGATCGCCCATCAGACGATTTTAGATTTTAGATTTTAGATTGGGGAATTGGGAATGATATCAATTCCGGTTGCACTCCTCATGACTGTTGACTGTTGACTGTTGACTGTTGACTGTTGACTGCTGACTCGATTTTATTATTCCGATGCAACCGGAAACGATATGACGCACGCGCGAACCTGGTTTGTTATCGTAATCGATCGCACAGGGTATTACTACCCCAAGACAGAGGCAGCATTCGGGAACTACAGACTAAAATCTTGTTATCAAAACCCGCGCTATCTGTTTTCGGCCATCACCTGCGAACCTTCAATTCGGCCCCGCTTCCTCAAGTTTCGGGCTGGGAAAACTTCTCTGACTTATCGAGAAACCAAGTTTTTCTACCAAAGATTGTTACAGCCGCCGGCAAGACTAGAAAAACCCGGAGGGCTGGAATTTTTGTACCTGAGCCTTCTTGTCATCGATCGCAAACAGCGAATTTTTGCAAGCATTTTCGCCGTAACTTAACAATTATTAATTACCGATTTCCCATGAAAGCTCAAAAAGAAATTTGGCGAGTCATCCTCGCAGTAGCTATCAGTACCGTAGGCGTGCTGCACTTTGCAGTACCCGCACCCTTTATCAGAATCATGCCGCCCCAGCTTCCTTACCCGGAAGCATTGGTTTATATCAGCGGTTTTTTCGAGATTTTGGGCGGGATTGGGCTGTTAGTTCCGCCAGTCAGCAGAGCGGCGGCGTGGGGGTTAATTGCCTTGTTTATTGCCGTATTTCCAGCTAATATCAATCAAGCCGTCAACAGCATACCCATAGAAGGGATTCCCGACAACCCATTAGTGTATTGGTTCAGGCTGCCTTTTCAAGCCGTTTTGATTGCTTGGGCCTGGGTTTATACCAAACCAGACGAAGGTAAACCACGGGCTTCTATAATTTCAGATACGACAAAAAACGCCCCATGAAGCAGTTCGACTACCATGCGGATTTTAAGAACATCGACTTTCGACAGCACCCAGAACTTTATTGCGTGGGGAAAGGAGAACAAGGAGTGCTGTTGGTGGAACCCTACAAAGGAGAAATTCTGCCTTTCTGGAGATTTAAGACTCCTGAAATTGCCAGGGAGTCCAGCAGCAAAATTTACTCGTTATTTTTAGAGTATCTCGATGGCGAAGATTTTGTGGGAGCGGATATGGCGCGCAAGTTCTTGCAAATGGGGTATACTCGATCGCGCCGCTACGCCAACCACAAAAGCGGTCGAAAATACAAGCAGAACCCTCAAAAAATGGAGTCTGTTGCAGAGCAAACCGCTGCTCGCCAAGATATTTTACCCCTAGATGCAGATCCGGTGAAAGCAGAATCCGCCACCATTTTTAAAGACAAATGGATGCTGGCCAAAACCAATGAGAAATATCTCCTGCTTTTAGCCAGACACCGGCAGATGTACGAATCTTCTTCCAGCAAGTCTGAGGATTGACATCCTGTCCCGTCGATTATCATAAAAAACCAGGTTCGTAGTGCCGAATGCGAGTCTGATTGAAGGCTGCAGACTTTCGGGCGCGAACCGTTAACGCCTGCGGTTAATTGAGCAGGCGCCATATGGCATAAACTTAAAAAAACTTACTTATAAATTACCATTTCTCCCCCGGGGCAGCAATGCAGTTGTGCTTGCCTATCTCGGGGGCGAATTGACTTACCAAATCCTACAATTTACTCATCATCTTCTTCTGTTTGCCACTGTCGCAAAAGTTCAAAGGCATTAAAGCCCCTGTATTGCAGGTAGTTCAAGACTTTGCCCTTAGTTTTTGGATCTACTTGATCGATCGCGTCGATCTTGTATTTCCGCATGACTTTGGCTTTTAATTCTGCCATTTTTTGAGCTTCTGAATCCTGATTTTCGGCAAATTCTTCTTCCCAGACTTGCTCGAATAAATCGCTAGTAATTCCTTTTTGCAGGCACTTGCGCTTGATGGCGGATTTCCCGTATTTGCCCGCAGCACTTGCGATCGAGTTTGCCACCAAGCGAGTGTCAGACTGATAGCCCCGGTCTTGAATTTGCGCGATCGCCTCCAATATTTCCTCATTGCCAAAACCTTTCTCTTGCCCCTTTTTGCGAAGTTCAGAGGCACTGTAGTCTTTGCGAGACAAGAGAAAATAGAAATAGTCAAGACAGCTCATCAGTTAAATCGCATGGTGGCGCGCAAATACTCGTGTAACGAATGCAAATCCAGTAGCCTTAACCTAGGCTGACTGCATGGCGATCGCCTTTATTCTTCTGTATCCTCCTCATCATCTGCCAATTCCACCTCTGGTCTGTCCGCATCGATCTGAATCAAGCGAATGTGCTTGTATCCGAGTTTAATTTCAAACTCGTCTCCTGGCTTTAATCCCATTTCTTGGGTGTAATTTGCCCCGATCACGATCGAGCCATTCTTGTGAACGCTAGCGCGATAACTCGCTTCTCGTCCGCGTCCGTCTGCTTTAGATTTCTCTAGCTCAATGCCCTTAGCAGCTAATACTGCATCGTAAAACTCAGCCAGGTTAATCCGTGTTTCTCCACTCTTGCTGACGGTGAAGTAGCCGCAAAGCTTTGCAAGTTCTCTGCGAGGCAAATCGCTGCCTTTGATTTTTTGAAGCAGACCTTTTCCTGTTAAGGGTGCTGTCGCTGTTTCTGCCATTGACCTTACCTCGGTTATTGGAGTTTACTTATATCAATTACAACACATTAGATTAACTTTGTTTCACTGTCAATACTAAGAATTAAAAAGATCGGATTCTGGATAAATTTCTGCACCCTCAAAACTGGGGGTACAACTCGTCGATGCTCGAAGGGCGATTTATTTGCTGCTGGCGACTAAAATGGTTGTCTGAACCCTTGGAGCGATCGCAGCAGGAATTATTGTCGCAAATTAAATGCTTTACTTTTTTAAAGTAAAGTCTGTTCCCTGCGTTCACCAATCCAGCTCCTGTCTGCAGTCAAAGTAAAAAACAAGACAGACATGAATGGAAATACCTAGAGCGCGATCGCTGCAAATCTGCCCAAAGCATTTACCTGCGCGGGGTTAACTTTTACCTCAACAAGGCGAGGTCGCACATATTTTCGATCCCCCTACCAGCTAGCTACTTATAAACCCTGTTTTTCGGGCGGCCAATCCCCTCAAAACCCCAAATACCGAGTCCCAATCTTCTATTAAGGTGTTCGGCATATAACTCGCACAGAAAACAGTCCGACGATCGCAATCCGGTAAAAATTCAAGCAAATTTCACCTGTTCGTTGAACGGGTTTTAGCTAGACAGGCGGGAATCCCCAGCCCATAATCTTTGGGCGAGTGGGATGAGAGCCGCGCTTTTGTGAGGAGCTATCCTCCCTCCGCGATGTTGGGCCCAGCCAACCAGCATTCTTAAAGATGGCGACGAGACGAGCACTCATTGTAATAATTGTGGTAAAATACTCATATCTTCGATCGCAGAATAACAATCTATATCTAGATAAAACAGCTTTGATGTGACAAGTGGGGCGGGACGTGTTCCTCACTATAAAACGCCGTAGAGCGAAACGATGAAGGAAGATATTGATATCCTTGACCGAACTCAGATGCCTACAACATACCGCTTGCGGTTGGTGTAGGAGCGTCACCTAAAACCAGACTCCACCGGCGCGGCAGAAACATCGCGCAGCCACCAAGAAGGAAATAAGCTGTTGGGTATTTAAATTGTGTGTGGTGATTGAGGGTCTGATGGGAGAGAATTTTTTGCGATGTCAGGCAAATATACAATTTAAAAGCCACCGCAGGTTCATACCATTTTCGCTCCAGACGGTGACTCTGTTGTTAATTGTTAAGGCTCTGGGTTTGATTGGCGGCACGCCGCACCACGAATGCTCGATCGAGCATTTCGCGACTTATACCAGATTTTGATACCATTTTCACCCAAAGAATGTAGCAGCAGGGCAACTCCCAACCCTGATCTAATAAGTCAATCTTTATTAATAGGACTTACGCACCGGGGGCCAGAAACCGGGTTTTTTGACAAAATTCTTCGCTGCAATCCGCAGTAAGGGTAAAAAACCCAGTTTCTTTATCGCGAGTGCGTAATATCAAATCCGGTTGATCACAAAAACGGTTCGTAGTGGGGACGACCGTCCGCACTACGAACCTTACTGATTGCGGTAAATTGACCGGACATGATATAAATCCCGATCGCCAATCTCAAATCGCCAATGGTAAATAGTATGGTTTCGATTCACAATCCGATCGAGCGATACAAGTTCTCACCTGCGATCGGGCAATCGATTTTAATTTATCTGTTGAATATAATTTTGCGACAGAGGAGTCCGCATCTCCGGGAGTAACTGTTCCGGTTTCGCGCTGCGGTGCTGCAAGTACCGCAACCCAGCAAAGCCAGCACTCAAAGCAATCGGCAACAAGCAAAGCGTCAGCGCCAGACATTTTTTTAATCCCGGTTTTTTTAACGCTTTCTGAGCCTTTTGAGCGACAGGGTTTGGTGAAATAACCGAAGAATTTGGATCGGAAATAGAGTTGGGTAAATTAGTCGCCGATGGTCGATCGCTCGGGTTCATCCAATCCCTGCGATCTTTTAGTTGCTCAGGACAATATTCCCAGACTTCGCCGTCCTCACTGTCTGACTCATCCGTTTGATAGGCTGGCTGTGGAGGGTTTTGGGCGATCGCCACCACCGAAGACGGCCTCTTCCATTCTGTGCCAGACGAGGCCGCCGACGGCATTCCAGACGTGATTATTTGCAGCCCGAGACTGGATGCGGTACTTTGGGTTGGAGCGCCCGTCAGATAGCCGTCAAAGTCCGGGTGCTGGTAGAGAATGGGCAAAGCCCAATATAACTGGTGAGAACCGTAGGTAGAAATTAGTCCCGCCCTGGCCCGACTCAAGCTGAGATCGACTGGATAGCCTTGATTGAGATTCCGGTAAAACAGCCGCGTCAGAGTTAGGGCTACTTCGTCGGGGATGCTTTCTGCCATTGCTAGCACCGCAGGAATGCCTCGCTTGACTAAAGCTTCGGTTAAGTTGCGTTCCGGGCTGTCGTCTGTGATGCCTGATGGGCCGCCGTAGGCACCGCGGCAGGAGTTGAACACAGCCATCTGAATGCCGTTGTTGACCAGCAATCCCGCTAAGTCGTCGCCGCTCAAGGTTTCGGTTAAGCCGGTGCGGCTGCTGACTAGGTAGAGTTCGCCACCTCTGGAACCGGGGTTGCTGTGGCCTGCGTAGTGCAGGACTTGGTAATGTCCTTGTTCTAGGGCTTGGGTAAGCTGTTCTCGATCGGGCTGTTCGAGAATAGTCAGTTGAATTTCCGGGGAATGGAAGCCGTTTTTGAGGGGGTTAGCGCTGCGGTTTTGCAGTTCTTGTTGCAGCTGCAGCACTTCTCGCGAAAGCTGCAAGTTGTCTCGATCGCTGGGAGAGGCGATCGCCATTAAAATTTTTAGCGGCCCGCCACTTGGCAGTATCCGGGTTTGTTTGAATAAACTTGTACCTGGTTGGTAGCGAGAAAACACCAAATCGGTGCCGGTTGCCAAAGGGCGATCGCCCGCGTGCAGAACTTCCCACGGTAGTCGCGGCAAGTCCCTGCCTTTGAGCCCGAGCCGCAGTTCCAGCACATCTCGGCGGTGCTGGGCGATGCCTTGAGCGCAAGTCCAACTGTCGCGCAAGTTTCCTTGAAACAGCCCGCTATATAATTGTTGCCCAAGGGTTACTAAAGAAGGCGCTGAGTGTTTTTCCGATCGTGACAGTCCCCGGCCAGTAGCAGTTCCCTGTAGCAAGCCCACCAAAGGGTCGTTCATCAGTTGAGCAGACAGCGCCAGCCATTCGTCGATCGGCCAGCGGACTTGTTGTTCTGCTAAGGGTACACCGGGTGCAACCTTTTCTGTCCGTACTAGATATTCATCGTCCCCAACTGGGGTAACTGAGAGTTTAAATTCCTGGTTCACCGATTTAGCGCCCTCCCGCCTCAATTCTGATTTTGCCTGCGTTTTTGCAGCTAGCAATCGCCACCGACAAACTGATTTTTACTCTTTGAATGAAACTTTCTGATTGCGCTTCCCCCGATCGGGCGAACGCAGAACTCAAATATATTTGTTCAAACACTTTGAGGGTGTAAAACTTGTACTTTAATAACAGTTTATTAGTTTTGATTGCCCTGCGGCTAATTGAAAGCGGAATTTTCTCCAATTTTGCTATCTTTAACATTTTGCACCTCTACCGCAGACCCCTTTACATTCCTTGGGAACTTGAGTTTCTCATTGTTGAGTAAAGTCAAATTGGAGGTACTTTACCAAGCGGATCTCTAGTTCTTATTAAAATAACTTCAGCTCTCACCCACCGGTTTCAGGGAAATATCAAAGATAAATTTGAGTAAATTTTTCGGGGAGGCGATCGCCCGATCGCTACTCACCGCTTATCCTCTACCATCATCCCCCCATCTGAAATCTAGATTTTGTGTCAATTAATGAATTGGTCGGCTCGGAACCTCATCTGTAAGCCCCGATCCCTCATCTGCAGCGTCGATTTGAGATTGGGCCCTTGAAGATTTGAGATTGAGTTGTGGTTTTGAATCTGCTAGTAAGAGCTTTCTTCTAAAATTTGGAGACTTCCCGACAGAAGTACGCGACACGGTACTTGTTTCTGGGATGTCTCAGGGGCGATCGGCAATCGATAGAGCGACTATCGATAATTTCTAATTGAGGGTTGCTATTTTACCACTTTTATGATATTCTTCTTTATCAAAATCTATTAATGTATTTAGATTTAAATAGAAAAGAGCAAGCTAAAAAATCTTAATTTTTAACAATACAACTCTCATAAAATTATTCCCATAATTTCAAACAACAATCATTTTGATCGTTGATAAAACGAAGCCTAGTCAATATGGTTTGTAGTGCGGAGTTTAAGTCCGCAAGCACATCGAATATTACTGTGCTTAAGCGAGCCAACACGATATTATTTGCGATCGCAATGCCTCTTTGTGCTTGTCAATTTCACTAAAAACAACTCCTGCCTTGATTGCTGTTGGTTGCTGATTTTTCAAATCAGTCTTAAGATAGATAGATTTTTGCTAAGTTGTTTATATTGCAGGAAAAATATTTTTTTTAGTTCGATCGCAGCGGGGCGATCGAGATCGAATTGCCGGACTGAAAATTAAAACAAATATTTGCGACGGCGAATTATTTAAAATTGTAATTAATCATCAGGAACTAAAATTAGAAGCGTACAGTCACTTACATCAAGAATTCAAATCCTTAAGTCAGGGAAGGATTTGTCAGAGCTGGGAGTGTTACAAAACTTCAGCGCACCAGGCTCGATCGCCAGAAAAGCCAGGGGAAAATTTGGGGTACAAAAATTTTAGGTAGTTGTCTAGGAGTTGCGATCTGCGAGTTTAAATTAGGCTAAATCACGGTAAAAATACGTAGAAAATCTACCCTTAAGCGCAAGTATACGCAGCTTACTGTAGAAATTACGGAGAACATCAAAAGCAAGCTGAACTTCGGTACAAAACTTGCTGTGTATGTGGTGGCTCAGTTATTTTTGTGCGCGATTGCCGGAGAGAAAACTCGCAGAAGCAGCAAAATAACCCCTGGCAGTTTAAATAGCATCTATAACAAAAAGGTGGAAAAGCAGCCACTAGAGCAGACAAAAATGTAAAATTATAATTTGTTGTTCTGCTGTCTCCTCCTTGCTGATAAACTGATTCTAAGAATCTCAATCTTTTGGAGAGAATATTAACGATGGAAGAAGAAATGTTGTTGGGAAATGTATCGGGAACACTTTTTCCCGATCGCGATCGAACACAAATCTCTGACTTGACAGAAACCAATTTGTTTGCACCGATCGCCCTAGATGACGAAGAACCAGAGTTCGGGCTTTCCGCCAGCGAACTCGATCGACTCGCGGCTTTCCGCAGCGCCAGCGCGATCGATTCTGATAGCGACTTAGCCAAGTTAATTGACGATGCAATCGCCGAAAACACCCCTAGCAACAGTAACAGCCAAGTTCCGAATCAGTCTAACGGCAGATCCGAAACAACTGCTGAGGATGACAGCACAATGGCTGAATTTAACGCTATGCCCGAAGAAAGTGCCGGTCGCACAGATGACGCAGAAGATGGCAGCGGCAGCGTTCGCCAGACTCTCGAAGGTACCGATGACGATGACTTAATTGTCGGCACCAGCGCTGATGAGGTGATATTCGGCAAAAAAGGCCGAGACAGAATGAGAGGAAACGGTGGCAAAGATCGGCTTTACGGAGGTAAAGATGACGATGATTGCGACGGCGGCGATGGTGACGATGAAATAAGAGGCGATCGCGGTAACGACATTTGCGACGGCGGCCAAGGTGACGACAAGGTATATGGCGGCAAAGACAACGATACTATTTTGGGCGGCAGCGACCAAGATACTTGTTTTGGCGATGACGGCGATGACTGGGTAAACGGCAACGACGGAAATGATGAGGTTGACGGCGGCGCAGGTAGCGATAGCGTGTACGGCGGCAAAGGCGACGACAAGTGCGACGGCGGCGAAGGCAACGATACCGTCAGGGGCGATCGGGGCAACGACATCGTTAACGGTGGCGAAGGCAACGACATCGTTAACGGTGGCAAAGATAACGACACCGTGATGGGCGGTGCCGGCAGCGACGTTTGCGACGGCGACGACGGCGACGACAGCGTGATGGGCGGCGACGGCGGCGACACCGTGATGGGTGGCGCGGGCAATGACGCTTGCGATGGTGGCGACGGCGACGACAGCGTGATGGGCGGCGACGGCGGCGACACCTTGATGGGTGGCGCGGGCAATGACGTTTGCGATGGCGGCGACGGCGACGACAGCGTGATGGGCGGCGACGGCGGCGACACCTTGATGGGTGGCGCGGGCAATGACGCTTGCGATGGCGGCGACGGCGACGACAGCGTGATGGGCGGCGACGGCGGCGACACCTTAATGGGTGGCGCGGGCAACGACGCTTGCGATGGCGGCGACGGCGACGACAGCGTTGTCGCTGGCACCGGCGACGACACCTTGATGGGCGGTGCCGGCAACGATACCCTCATGACTGGCGACGGCAATGACATGGCAGACGGTGGCGACGGCGACGACAGCGTTGTCGGCGGCGGCAATGGCAACGACACCTTGATGGGCAATAACGGCAACGATACGATCGTTGGCGGTACTGGCAACCATACCTGTATCGGCGGTGCTGGAAATGACGTTTTTGTCATGAGTAACACCACCAGTCCCGGCAGTTCAGTCATCACTGACTACACAGACGGCAGCGACAGGTTTTTGCTATTTGGCGACTTGATTTTTAGCAGCTTGTCGTTTGTGCAAGTCGGCATCAATACCGAAATTCGGGGCAGCAATAGCTTTGTGCTAGCGCTGTTATTAAATGTCAGCGCTACAATTCTCGATGCTAGCGACTTTTTGGGAGCTAACGGTACTCCTGTAGCTCCAACTCCAACTCCAACTCCAACTCGAATTCCAACTCTCCCGGTAGTTAATGCCCCTCCGCGATCGGAAGCTAATAAGAGTTTGACTGTCGGTTCCGACGGCAACCAAATAACTATTACTTCTGACTTCTTGAAGTTTGTCGATAGCGAAACAAATGCTAGCGGCACAGTCTTTAAGGTAACGCAGTTGCCTGATGCTACAACCGGGCAACTATTCTTTAAGGGAGTAGCCGTAACCCAAGTTGGTTTAAGCTTCACTCAAGCAGACATTAGTCTCGGTTTGTTAACTTTCCAAGCCGCCATAGGTTTTGTCGGTGCCGCTAGTTTTGGTTTTGAAGTTAGCGACGGGAAAAATGTACTCGCCAACCAGACTTTTAGCTTGAAAGTCGAGCAAAATGTCTTTAATTTTGCGGGCAATACAGCGCCTCAAGTTATTGTCGGTTCGGCGACGCTAAATAACAACATCCAAGGCAGCGACGGCAGCGATGACATTACAAGCGGTAGCGGCAATGACAAAATCATCGGCGGCCAAGGCAAGGACAAAATTAAAGGCGGCGATGGCGATAACGATATCGACGGCGGCGATGACGATGACGATATCGAAGTCGGTAAAGGCAAAAACAAAATAAAAGGAGGCTTGGGCAAGGACAAAATTAAAGGCGGCGATGGCGATAACGATATCGACGGTGGCGATGACGATGACGATATCGAAGTCGGTAAAGGCAAAAACAAAATAAAAGGAGGCTTGGGCAACGACAAAATTAAAGGCGGCGATGATGATGACGAGATTGACGGCGGCGTAGGAACCAATACTCTAACTGGGGGTGCTGGAAAGGATCGCTTTATTTATCTGGTTTCCCGCCAAGAGATTCAAACAGTTGTAGAAGCTGACTTAATTACTGACTTTAATGTCAATGACGATGTTTTAGAGCTTTCTACGGCAGCTTTTGGTAATCTCAGCGTTTCTAGCTTGACGAGACTGGCGATTACTGCTAATTCTGCTGTTGGCTCGATCGGCAGCGCTAACTTGCTCGACTTTAGTGCGGATATCAGCGTTACCAGCATCGCCACTTTGCAAGCGCGGTTTGCAGCTTTGGGCGGCAACACCGACGCACCTGTTTTCTGTCAGTTTACAGATGCCACTACCGGCCGTTCCGTGCTGGTATTTTCTGTTGGGGCGCGCTTTGAAATTGTCACCAGTTTCTCGCTGACATTTAGTTTGCAAGTCAGTAACTTTGTCTTCAGCGGCCCGTCGCTAAATGTTCCTGTCGGTACTGCCGGCGCTGACAATGTTAATTTCGGCACTTATCCTGCCGCCGTTAATTTCGATGGTTTAGGAGGCGACGACAACATTGTCGGCAGCAATTTTAACGATACCATCAAGGGCGGCGACGGCAACGATACCATCACCGGCGGCCTCGGTTTGGATGTCTTAAGCGGCGGCAGCGGTGCGGATCTGTTTGTTTACGCGACAACTAAAGAAGGCCGCGATAAAATTACCGACTTTACCTTTGGGGTTGACAAATTCCAGTTTGCAGCCAGCGAATTTGGCAATTTGACTACTACTAACTTTGACGG
>NZ_JAUBPP010000007.1:0-136465 GCF_036700765.1 Microcoleus sp. S1D4 | reverse complement strand
AACACTTTCCCCGTAGCCTTTAACAACTTCGGTTCTGGTGCTGGCGGTTACAATTTCAGCACTCCTGTTTTATTTACGGGAGATGCGACTGCTAACAGCGTCACTGGTACTGAGTTTGCTGACATCATCACTGGTGGTGGAGGTGCGGATATTCTGACTGGCGGTTCCGGTGCAGATATCTTTGGTTACAAAACTCCCGGCGACGGCGCGGATAGCATTACTGACTTTACCTTTGGGGTTGACAAATTCCAGTTTGCAGCCAGCGAATTTGGCAATTTGACTACTACTAACTTTGACGGTGTGACGGGTTCAACTCCTGACATTACTGGCAAAGAGTTGGTGATTTTCACCGGCGGAACTTATGCAACGGTGGAAGCTGCACAAGCGT
Source organism: Microcoleus sp. S1D4 (assembly GCF_036700765.1). Lineage (NCBI taxonomy): Bacteria > Bacillati > Cyanobacteriota > Cyanophyceae > Oscillatoriales > Microcoleaceae > Microcoleus > Microcoleus sp. S1D4. Next base: position 136,077 of record NZ_JAUBPP010000007.1, on the reverse strand, counting down.
CTGCTTTGGGCAGTTCTACAAGTGCTGGTTTCTTCGCCTACAGCAATGCGTCGAACGAAACTGTGTTGGTGTTTGACTCGAACGGTACGGTGACGGGCGGTTCGACAATTATTGCGAACTTGGGTACTGCTGCTGGCAATTTGGGAACTGCGGACTTTGTGTTTACAGGGACGATTACCAGTGCTCCGGTTGCAACTTCTCCTAGCTCGTCGGGTAGCGTTGCTGATTTAACTGCTGCTGGGAATACTTTCCCCGTAGCCTTTAACAACTTCGGTTCTGGTGCTGGCGGTTACAATTTCAGCACTCCTGTTTTATTTACTGGAGATGCGAGCGGTAATAACGTCACTGGTACTGAGTTCTCCGATATTTTGAACGGTGGCTCTGGTGCTGATATTTTCGACGGTGGCGCGGGTGATGACAGCATCTCCGGTGGCGCTGGTAATGACAGTCTCTTCGGTGGCGCGGGTAGCGATACTCTCTTCGGCGGCGACGGGAATGATACTTTAACCGGTGGTGCGGGAACAAATGTTCTCAGCGGCGGGCTTGGTGCTGATGTGTTTGTGTTCACCGGAACTACTGCTGGTGGCGGGGATATCATTACCGATTACAGCATTGTTGATGATGTAATTAACATTGACCAGTCTGCTTTTATCGGATTGGGAGCGGTCGCCGGGCCTTTGGGCTCGAGTTTCTACGCTTACAGCAGCACAGTTTCTGTAACTGCGTTAGAAGCAACTTTAACCGGGCCGTCGATCATGGCTATCTACGACAGTTTGTCTGCATCTACTAAGCTGTATTACGATAGCAACGGTTCTACGGTTGGTGGCAACAGTTTGTTTGCTACTGTGAGTGTCGATTTTGGAGTTTCCGGTAATTCTGAAGTAGTCTTGTTCTAAAGGGCAAGAATTCTGATCTGAATATCGGGGATATGCGCGGGGACACAGCAATGCTGTGTCCCAATAAAAGAAGGACACGGCAATGCTGCGTCCTTCTTTTGTTTCTCAACCTATTTTTATTTTGTTTCCAACCGCTGCCGCCAATTGCTGCTAATAATATCTATCACCGTGACTACAACTAACAGCACTAACATCATTGTTGTTGCTTTATTGTATTCAAAAGACCTGATATAATTGACTAATTCAAAACCAATGCCGCCAGCGCCCACTACTCCCAACACCGAAGCGGCCCGAATGTTGTACTCAAACATCCACAGCGTGTAACCGAGGGCTAGCGGCAATACCTGCGGGAAAATTCCGTATTGCGCCACTTGCAGCCAAGATGCACCGACTACTTCTAAGGATTCGACCGATCGCGCTTCCACAGATTCGATCGCCTCCTGATAAAATTTAGCAAGATAGCCGATCGTATAAATGGCCAGCGCTAAAGTACCGGCCGGCGCGCCCAAACCAGTCGCGGATACAAACAACAATCCCAGCACAATTGAAGGTACTGAACGCACGGCATTTTGCAATAAATTAGCCAACCAACGCAACCACTTTGGTGCTATATTGCGGGCGCTGCAAATCGCAATTGGGATCGACAAAATTGCTCCGAATGTCGTTCCCCACAATGACATTTGAACTGTTTCGATTAAAGCTTTAATTGCTACGTCAATTATTTCGAGATTTGGCGGCCACAAGCGCGAAATAAAATCAGTCATGTAAGGCCAACTGTTGGTCAGGGTTTCTGCATCAATTTCTAGTCCCCGCAGCGCCCAACCGTAAAGTACAATTAAGCCTGCTGCGATACCAATATTTTTAATCCAGCCAGGATTTTTTGAGGGATTAGTTGATTTTTTTTCGGTCATTTGCGTTGATTTTTAATTTTTTTTAAACGAACCGCGAAGACGCGAAGGGCGCTAAGGAAGAGGGGAGAAGATAGGAGTTTAGACTTCTACTTTGGGAGGTGTTAGTTGGCTGAGTTTGTCGGACAGGTTGTGGCATTTGCCATCATAAACTATCTGACCGGCATCTAGGACGATCGCCCGATCGGCATAGGTGCTGGCCATTCCTAAATCGTGCAATACTACAACTACGGTCATTGCTTGTTTTTGGTGCAGTTGGGCGAGGATTTCCATTACTTGTTGGGCGGCGATTACGTCTAATCCGCTGGTGGGCTCGTCGGCGAGTAAAATCTGGGGGGATTGGATTAAGGCGCGGGCGATGGCGACTCTTTGCTGTTGTCCGCCGCTGAGCAGTCTGGTTTTTTGATATGCTAGGTCTTTGAGTCCGAAGTCTGTTAGTAAGTCAAATGCTCGATCGCGCTGCTGTTTCGGAAAACCCCACAAAGTCTCCCAAGTATTTAAGCTTCCCAAGCAACCACAAAGCACATTGTCGATCGCGGGTGACTGTTTTACCAACCCGCCACCTTGAAAAATTAAGCCAATATCGCGCCGAATTCGTCTCAGAGTGCGCGGAGTTATGATTGTATCGTTAATCCGAATTTCTCCTGTTTTGACGGGGACTAATCCGACAAATGAACGGAGAAGTGTAGATTTTCCAGCACCGTTTAAACCGAGAAGCGCTACAAATTCGCCTTGTTTTATTTGGCAATCAATTCCGTTCAAAATCGGGCGGTTTAGCGCGGTTGAATAAGCTGTTTTTAATTGGCTGCATTCTATAGTCATAAGAAGAAGTTCGGCAACGGATTATGTAACGGATGTAAGTCCGACGGAAGAAGGAAGAAGTCATTAGTCATTAGTTATTAGTCATTAGTGCTGTCGCCTCCGAGTTTCCGTACAACGTGATCGGGAAGAAGGAAGAAGGAAGAAAAAAAATTAGCTATTTATATTAATTTTTAATTGGGCGTGTTAATTTGGTCACTATTTGTCGATCGACTTTGCCATTAATATATAGCCTTTCTCAAAAAAGTGAGGTATGCCCTATGCCCTATGCCGAATGCCCTATGCCCTATGCCCTATGCCTTATATGAGAGCACAGAAAGGCTATACTGTCTCCTCGATGGGTAACAATAAAATCGGTTCGTAGTGAGGACTTCAGTCCTTCTTTTTTTGCGAACTGAAGCCTTCACTGCGAACCTTTACTCTCGCTACGAACCTTGATTTTATGGTTCGAGTTTGGCGCGCACCAAAGCTTGGCGCAAGGTTGATAAATGGCGCGCGTGATCGACTTTTACCAATTTCTGAGAATTGTACAAACTGCGGAACAATTGATTGTTTGCTGGTTCGTTCATTTTCATGAAAGCATTAATCAGTTTTTCGCGCATCGGTGCAGGAACGCGATCGTCAATTACAATTCCGTGGGCTGGCACTCCGTTAACTTCTTGCAAAACTCGCAATTTCTTACCTTCTTCCGCTGTAATCCAAGGCGGTAGCAAAGCGTATTCGGAGACAACTGCGACATCTGCTTGACCTCTTAAAACAGATTGCAAAGCGCTGCTGTAACCGTCACCGTAGGTGACATTTCCGAAAAAGCTCTCCAGTCTATCCGGCCCTGAAACTAATCCTTGACCCACTAATTCTGAGATTGGGAAAATGAATCCCGAACCGGAAGTTCGAGAGGTGAAAGCCATTTTTTTGCCTTTCAATTGTTCGAGGGTTTGTTTTGCTGAACCTTTCGGGCGCAGGGGATTGTCTTGGCGCACTACAAACACGGAATTGTAGGTATTTCCGCCGGAATAATCGCTGCGAACTTCTGCTAAATACATCCGCGCTTTGGCTAATTGTTCTGCTTTTAATGCCGCGCGCCCTGCTACAAATGCTACATCTGCTCTGTTGGCCCTCAATGCTTCTACGGCGGCGGTTTCGTCGCCGATGACTGCATCGACGGGCATTCCGATTTCTTTGGAAAGTATTTGCGCTACTTGATTGGCTTTATTTTGCAAGTCTGTAGCATCTCTGCGGTTGGCAAATACGATTCTAATGCGATTTATCGGAGCTTGTGCTCTTAAATCTCGTTGGCGAAGCCCTCGAAGAGGATCGCCCTGCTGCGTTGTTTGGGCGATCGCCTTTTGCCCCATTCCCACTGCATTCGCCGTCAAACCCCCTAACAGCAACAATCCGACGCTAACGCTTGCTAACGCTTTAAAATTTACATTCATTAAATCGCTCTCCTACTTAGTTGTTGCTATGTGATAACTTATGGCAATAATTTTGATTTTATTTTACAGTTCTTTTGGTAATTAGTTGCAATAGTTAAGTGATAAATATTTCTGATATGTCTTATCATTAAAAGTGATACTACTCTGACTCGATCTATGGTAATGTTCGCCCCAAGCACCAGACGCAGCAAAATATGACACCCAAGCTTGCTGATAAAAATCCCTTTCCAGTCTGTTTTGCCGATGTGGAAGCGGCGGCGAAGCGCTTGCAGGGCAAAGCTTTCAAGACTCCGGTGCTGACTTCGGAGACCCTGAACAAACAAACTAATTCTCAAGTATTTTTCAAGTGCGAAAACTTTCAGCGGACGGGTTCGTTTAAATTTCGCGGTGCTTGCAATGCTTTGATGCAGCTATCTGAAGCCGAAAAACAGCGGGGAGTTGTGACTTTTTCTTCGGGAAATCACGCGCAGGCGATCGCCCTTGCCGCACGGTTGCTCGCAATTCCTGCTACTGTGGTGATGCCTGCCGATGCGCCCAAAGTCAAGCAAGAGGCGACTCGTGGCTACGGTGCCGACATTATTGTGTACGATCGAACTCAAGTTTCCCGCGAAGAGCTCGCTGCCCAAATTGCTGGGGAAAGAAACTTGACAATTATTCCTCCTTATGATGACGCGCGGGTGATTGCAGGACAAGGTACGGCGGCGCTGGAATTAATCGCAGAAGTTGGAGAGTTGGATTTGCTTTTAGTTTGCTGCGGCGGCGGGGGTTTGCTGTCGGGATGCGCGATCGCAGCCAAAACTTTGTCTCCCCAGTGTAAAATAATCGGAGTAGAACCCGATCGAGCAGATGATGCAGCGCGATCGTTCCGCACAAAAACCCTGCAAACTGTTAGCAACCCCGATACTATTGCTGACGGCGCGCGCACGCCATCTTTAGGGAAATTGACTTTTCCTTTAGTGCTGCATTATGTGGACGATATGGCAACAGTTTCGGAAGAGGCAATTCGCACTACAATGTTTTTTATGTGGGAACGAATGAAGATAGTTGTCGAACCCACGGGAGTGTTAGCAGCAGCGGCTTTGCTGTCAGGAGTTGTCAAAGCTGAAAATATGAAAATTGGCGTGATTGTCAGCGGGGGAAACGTGGATTTGCGGCAAGCTAGTCAGCTTTTTTTATAGTTAAGCCTGCCAGTTTTTTAGTCAAAAATTATATCAGAGGTTTTAACCCCTGTATAATTGATCGCCACAACAAAAACGGTTCGTAGTGCGGACTTTAGTCCGCTCATATCGTTCCCGATAGCAATAGTAAAATTCATATTACATCACAGTAAAAATCCTTCTTTATCTTTAATCTGCTGAGCGCGGATTTTAGCTTTGCGACGGGTTTAAACCCCAGGCGGACTTTCGGGTTGGTGTCACATATTCGGGAAATGTCAAATATTAGTATTGACAAATTTGACTAAAGTCAAGAGTTTTCTGATAAAATACTCCCACAGCAAACTTTAATATCACACCACAATGTCTTCAGAAACAAACTCAGCGGCTCAATCTACAACTGGTGCAGATGCGATCGATGTTGCGATCGCCTCGGGAATAGACTTTGACGGTACTCCGATTCCGCAAGCAAAATTAGACCTCTACAAGCAAGTGATGGGATTAGAAGCCGGGAGACAGCGCAGTGGCGTGTCAAATACAATGCGATCACGCATTGTCCGAATCGGTGTCAAACATCTGCCTCAAAACGAGCTCGATAAAATGCTCGTTGCTGCTGACTTCGCACCGCTGAAAGATAAAGAAGTTGCGTTTTATTACGGCGGAAAGTAAAAATTATCTACCCTTCTAGACAGATGAACAGTCATCTCTGGATAGGTCAAACTTGGAACAAATCCTAGCAGAAGGTCAGTTTATGAACACTAACGGTAGTACAGTCATCAGCAACCTCGAGTATGATTTGTTAACAGTTTTGCACAACAAGTCTGAAGCTTTGAAAGCCTACGATACTTACATGAAAGATGCTCAAGAAACCGGTTCTCAGCCTTGTGCTGAGCTGTTTCAAAAATTGCAGCAAGCTGACATGGAGCACGCGCAGGAAATTCGGCAGCACCTTCAACAGGTAATGCAGCAAGGCAAGATGTAAAGCTGGTGCAACTCGCTCTGCAAGTTATGAGTTATGAGTTAAGCTGTTGTGCATTTAAAATGCGTGTTTCAGAGGTTGAAACGCTTTACTGGCTTAGATCGCCTCGAAAATTTAAATGATGAACAGCTTAAGAGTTAAGTAGTAGCAGCTATTTAAGAGTTAAGTAGTAGCAGCTATGAGTTAAAGAGTTTTGGATTCACAACTCATCTTCAATTCCTTAAACTCTTTCTCTACCGAGTGATGGAAACATCAATCTGACCGCTCAACCAATGTCGCTTACAACTCTTAATTCATAACTAGCAACTGGTGAGGCAAATCCTTGAAACTTCAGCTACGGGTAGGGACTTAGGCTTTGCTTAAGTCCTTACCTATCTAGTGGTACAGGTTATAAAATCTCCGGTTTCAAAGCTCGTTCCATCAGCGATAAAACAGCTTGTTCAGGAGTAATTTCACCATTTAATAAGCGATAAACTTGACGAGAAACAGGCACTTCAATGCCGCGTTGATTAGCTAAATCAATCAACACATTAGTAGTATTGACCCCCTCAGCCGTGCTCTGCAATTCCTGCAAAACTTCCTCTAAAGATTTGCCTTTAGCCAATCCGAAACCAACCCGATAATTGCGCGATAAAGGACTGTTGCAAGTAGCGAGCAAATCTCCCAAACCAGACAAACCATAAAAAGTTTCTGCACGAGCTCCCAAACGAACTCCCACCCGAATCATTTCCGGCAAAGCGCGAGTCAGCAAAGCAGATTTAGCATTAGTTCCTAATTGTAAACCGTCGCAAACACCAGCGGCGATCGCAAATACATTTTTTAAAGTTCCACCTAACTCAGTTCCCAGCGGGTCTTCATTCACATAAACCCGAAAAATATCAGAACTGTAAATATTTTGCACTTGCTTGGCCGCAGCTAAATCCCAACTCGCCGCTACCGTTGCAGCCGGCAATCCTAGCTGAATTTCCTCGGAAAGATTTGGGCCAGAAAGTACCACAATTGAATTGTTAGGAAACGCATTTTGCCAAATTTGAGAGGGAGTGCGCGTACTCGCGGGATCTAAACCTTTGGTGACAGTAACTATAATTGTATCGGGACTTAACTGTAAAGCCAAAAGTCGATCGACCGTTGCTCCAACTCCTTTCATCGAAACAGCCGAAACAACAACATCCGCACCTGTTATAACTGATTCTAGATTAACAGAACTGCTGCGCGACCACAAATTAACTCGAGCTCCTTTTTTGCCTCCCAGATTTGCCAGTGCCGAACCCCAAGCACCTCCGCCTAATATTGTCAAGCTTTGCATAGAATTTAGTTTGATGAATTTAACCGCAGATTAACACAGATAAATCACAGATAAATCATCGCAATCAATCTGCGTTAATCTGCGTCCATCTGCGGTTAAAAACCCTAACCCTACAAACGCGGACGCAATCCATAATGACGGTAACGCCAATAATCTCGTAAAATGCGATCGTGATCGAAACATAATTGATGGGGAATCTGCCAAGATTCAAAAAATTGTAAATTTTTAGCATCGTCGGCGGCTTGAGGTTCGCCCGTTGCAGAAGCCAAGAATACAATACTGATAGTGTGTTCACGGGCGTCGCGATTTGGGTCAGAATAAACGTAAAACTGCTCAATTAATTCTACATTCAAACTCGTTTCTTCTAAAGCTTCGCGTTTTGCCGCCGTTTCTACCGATTCCCCGTAATCGACAAAACCGCCGGGAATTGCCCAGCCGTAGGGAATATTGCGGCGTTCGATGAGTACGATCGGGCGGTGCGGGCGATCGGCTAATTCGATGATAATATCAACTGTAGGAGCGGGATTTCGATAAGTCATACCATTTTAGATTAAAGAATTGAAGAATTTAACATCGTTGCAGTTTAACTGTGGAACGGGCCCCAGAGACCGTTGCAGTTTAGCTGCAAAATGTGCGATCGACCTCACCTACAGTTCTACAATATACTTGCATATAATGTACGGATTGCGATCGCAAACAAAAAAGAGAGATTGAAACTATGCCTAAGTGGCTGGGAAAAGTTTTAGGTATCGGTGCCGGTACAATCCTCCTCCTCGGTGCGAGTGGATACTGGTACGTTTTTATTGCCGGAGCACCTCAGTTAGACCCTCCGAAAGTAGTGGCTGATGCTGACTTAAATTTTCAACTCAAAACATATAAAAGTGCAGCTATGAATTCAGAGCGCACCTACGGCTTAATTTTGCCACCTGGGTACGCAAAAAATCCCAAACAGCGCTATCCAGTCATTTTTTTGCTGCACGGCGGGCACGGAGACGCGCGCGCTTATCAGGACAAAGCCGCTGTTACTTCTGTGCTTCACGATTTATATAAAAGCAAAAGATTGCCGCCATCAATTGTAATTACTCCTGACGGGAACGACAAGCGGGGTACGAGTCCTTTGTGGGACCCGCAGTATTTTGACGGGCCCAACGGTAAGGTGGGAAGCGCGATCGGCTCCGAGTTGGTTCAAATCGTCAAATCGCGTTACAGAACGCAGCAAGACCCCAAATTCTGGGCAATGGGAGGACAATCTTCGGGGGGTTGGGGAGCTTTTAATATGGGTTTGCGTTACTTGAATAATTTTAATATTCTGTTCAGCCACAGCGGTTATTTTACCGACCAAAGCGGCAAGGCTAACAGTCCTAAATATTTAGTTGAAAAAATTTATGTTAAAGATAAACAGCGGTTGCGCGCTTATTTGGATGCTGGGGAAGAAGACAAGGAATTTCTAATTTCTACGCAACAGTTTCACGAACAATTAAACCGTTTGGGTGTTGCTAACGAGTTCAACAAATTTCCGGGCGGACACGGGATTGTTGGCCCTGATGTCGGTTGGAATTATTGGCACAAACATTTAGCAGATTCATTGAGTTATGTGGGAAAACAGTTTAAGATATCACTGGCCGCACAGAAAAATTAGAAATGTGAATTGTTTCATTCAAAAAAGCTATAATTGGACTCTGGTTTGCATTGTTTTTAACTGGATTGGTAGGAGTGAACGTAGGGTGCGCCACCAAGAACAACTTTCGCCCCCCAACGCCAGATTAAACGAGCGACGCACCCTACAACTTATAACTTAAGTAAACCGTATTCTAACTTAAGCTCCTCCTACAGTTTTCTCTGCTGTAAGTTGCGAGATCAAAGTCTTAGCCCCCTTAGTAAGGGGAGGTTGGGGGGTAAGATCTAGCGCTATTTTATGAAATTGGTATAACGCTCACTCCGCGCTAACAGCCAAACCAGAAACCACAGGGGCGATCGCATTTAACTTCAAAACAGGATGCTCCCCTTCCACCTGCCGGCAATTCCAGTCATTTCTAAACAGCAAAACCGGCCTTCCCCAAGTATCTTTCACCGTCACCGTATTAAACAGCCGTCCAACCTTAGCCAGCGCATCCCAACCGCCGTCAACCCAACGGGCTACACTGTAAGGTAACATCTCGATCGTCGTTTCCACATTGTATTCCGACTGCATTCTGAACTGCACCACCTCAAATTGCAACTGTCCTACTGCTGCCAAAATTGGTTCGCGTTTCGACTCGTCAGCCGAATACATAATTTGTACTGCGCCCTCTTCCTGCAACTCGGAAACACCTTTGCGGAACTGCTTAAATTTAGAAGGATTGGGATTTCTCAAAACAGCAAAAAGTTCCGGTGAAAAACAGGGAATTCCTTCATATTCCAGTTTTTGCCCAGTGTAAATAGTATCGCCGATCGCAAAAACCCCCGGATTGTTCAAACCAATCACATCGCCCGGATACGCAACCTCGATCGACTCCCGATCCTGAGCAAATAACTTTTGAGGCCTTGACAAACGCACCGTTTTACCAGTGCGAGCGTGAGTCACGTTCATGTCCTTTTCAAACTTGCCCGTACAAACCCGAATAAACGCTACGCGATCGCGGTGTCTCGGGTCCATATTTGCTTGCAATTTAAACACAAACCCGGTAAAATCTTCATAAGTTGGCGGAAGTTCCCCGACGCTGCTGTTGCGGGCGATCGGCTTCATCGCGTAATCTAAAAACGCATCCAAAAACAGTTCTACCCCAAAATTGCTCATCGCGCTGCCAAAGAAAACCGGAGTCATTTTCCCAGCGCGAACCAAGTCTAAATCCAGTTCAGTTCCTAACTCATCCAGCAGTTCCAACTCTTCTTTAAGCTGATAGTAAAGGTCTTGTTCTAACAAATCCTCAATGCGCGGATCGCCCAATTCAATGACGGTATCAACTGCCGCGCGAGAACCGTGTTTACTCCGCTCGAACAAGTGAATTTTTCGCCCTCTGCGGTCAAAAACGCCTTTAAAGCGATCGCCCGTACCGATCGGCCAATTTACCGGATAAGTCTGTAAGCCCAATTCCTTCTCAATTTCGTCCAACAAATCCAAAGGATCTCTGCTAGGGCGATCGAGCTTATTAAAGAAAGTAAAAATAGGCAGACGTCGCAACTTACAAACTTCAAATAACTTGCGAGTTTGCGGTTCCAAACCCTTAGCAGCATCCTCAAGCATCACCGCATTGTCAGCCGCCGCCAGAGTTCGATAAGTATCTTCGCTAAAATCTTGGTGTCCCGGAGTATCGAGCAGATTAATGTGATAATTTTTATACTCAAACTGCAAAACAGTAGAAGTAATCGAAATTCCCCGCTGCTGTTCCATCGCCATCCAGTCAGAGGTAGCGTGTCGCTGGGCCCGCCGCGCTTTCACAGAACCTGCTTCGTGAATTGCACCTCCGTAAAGCAGCAGCTTTTCTGTCAAAGTAGTTTTACCCGCATCAGGGTGCGAGATAATGGCAAAGTTGCGCCGGCGCTCCACAGCAGTTAGCAGTTCAGTTTCGAGTTCTGTTGTCATCACAAAGTAAGTAGGGGAATCATCACCCGATCGCCATTATAGCCTGTGCTAGAGTTGCTATAGAAGGTAAAATTATCAGTAAAGTCAAGGAAATACAAGTAATATGTACGACTCCGACAAGCGCAAGCTGCTATCACTCGTGTGTCACGGGGCAATTTTTTTCAGTACGTTAGTGTTCTCGATCGGAGCGCCGATCGCAGTATTGTTAGTATCAGATGACCCCGTTGTCAAAGAAAACGCCACAGAATCGATCAATTTTCACCTGAATGTATGGTTGTACGGTCTGATTTTGGTTCCACTATCTTTTGTGACACTTGGCTTAGCAGGCTTGATAGGTTTCGCAATTCATTGGGGACTAACAATCATGGCCATCCTCCACATTTTGCAAAATCCCAACCAACCTTACCGCTATCCTTTTATTTTCCGCATAGTCTAGATAGCAAATCGCGCTTCACCATCGATTTAAATAACCCGGTTTTTTCAGAAACCGGGTTTTTAATTGTTTGCTAAAAGAAGGAAGAAGGAAGAGGGGAAGTTCGGCAACGGATTATGTAACGGATGTAACGGATGTAACGGATGTAAAGGATGTAAGTCCGTCGGAAGAAGGAAGCAGAAATAAAGAAGAATGAATAAGGAATAAGGAAGAGGGAAGAAGGAAGCAGAAATAAGGAAGAATGAATAAGGAATGAGGAAGATTTGTACGGGCGGGTTTAGCCAACAACTTATGATACAAATCAGTATATAATCCAAACCAGCACTCATCCTTTCATGGTGCTTTACAAAACATAAATTGTGCCCAATTTCCAATTTCCAATTCCCAATCCCCAATGAAAACTGACTACTAAGAGGGCGGGCACGCACCATCCACCGCCCCTACCAACTAACAACTGATAACTGACTACTAACAACTAACAACTGACTACTAACTACTGACTGATTCCCAAACTTTATCGCATTTCAGCAACTCTAGTAGTCTCTGGCGACAAAATCACCTCTTTAGCATTCAACTTTATATTCAATTCACGAATCCGGCGCGAAAGCAAGCGAATAATATTAACAGCAATTCCCGGCGTTTCATCGATCGCATCATAAAGCTGCATTTGAGTCAACATCAAACACTCCGATTGTTCCAGAGTAGAAATAGAAGCCGATCGAGGTTCCGCATCAAACAGCGACATTTCCCCGAAACAAGCCCCCGCCTTCAACTGTGCCAAATCGCGATCGCCTATATGCACCCGCACCGTTCCCGATACCAAAATATAGAGCGATCGACCTTCCTGTCCTTCTGTAAAAATCCTGTGCTTGGAAGGGAACGAAAGTTCATCCATTACCGATGCTAGACGCACAAGAAAATCATCTCGCAGTTCCTTAAAGATCGGAACTTCCCTGACAAACAATAGGCGTTCGACGCTAGTTAGCATAATGCGATGCAGTGATTGATTTAAACTTAAACAGGGTCAGGGGGAATAAAAACTGTTGGCTGTTGGCTGTTGACTGTTGGCTGTTGACTGTTGGCTGTTGGCTGACAACTAACAACTGACAACTAACAACTAACAACTAACAACTAACAACTGACAACTGACAACTGACAACTAACAACTAACAACTGACAACTGACAACTAACAACTAACAACTAACAACTAACTAATGTTACCTTTTCCCCCCAACACCTAACTCTGCCATCATCTCTTCAACTTGAGCGAATACCAAACGATCGGGGTCATTTTGCAGCCTCGGCAACAATTCGAGCAAAGCTCGCGGCGAAGCTATTTTCAAATAGGCTAACACTGCTTCGCGAACAAAACCCGTCGGGTGTTGCAGACACACGAGAGTTTGTTGAGCCGTCAGACTCCAGCGCGCCTCCTTCGCCAAATGAAAGCAGCAAGCCAAGGCCCAATCCGAAAGGAAGTGGCGCAATTCTAGCAAGCGGCGCAAACGATCGCTAGGAGTTAGAGGTTTGTAAACCATCAATTCAGAGAGATTGGTCAACTTTTCTCTTTCCGAGTGCTGATCCAACAAATTGATCAGCGATCGCTTCCTAACTATATCCACAGTATTGTCAAGAATTTCCAATCCCCTAGCCACCAGAGAAGGTTGGCCCGAAGCGATGTTGAAAGCAGCAGCTTGTACCGTGTCCAGCGGATAAAGAAACTTCATCAACAAAAAACACCGATCCTTAGCATCAGCTTCCAACCCCGCCAGAGCCCGCTGCAACAATTGAGCCGTATCGTTCGCAGGTACCTCGGCGGTGTTAGGATCTCGATCGGAAAAATTGTCATAGGTCGTTACCCCAGACAAATCTACCAGACCCGCATAAATTTGACCGATAAACATCAACTCCTGTTCGATGAGAGTTTCCAAGCCGCTGCGGCCGATGCGGTCTAGAACCCCTTCTATCCCCGCTTCCGAAGGCATTTTCAACAGGATGCGGAGGATGTTGCGCCTCGTAGTTCCCCAAGCCGTCATCAAATTGCTGACCAAAATGTCGATCGCCTCAACAGTCCCAATTTGACCCAAAGCCGTCCAAGCTTGCAACCTGACCAAATCCGGCTTGTGGATATCCTCAGCCAAATACACCAGCAAAGGAATCGCATCGTTGTGAAGTTTGACTATAGCCTGCAAAGCCGCTTCTCTAGTCGATTTGTAACCTAGTCCCCGCAGCAGCGAAGGATAATATTCTTCCGAATGAGTAGACGAAATCACGTCTAACAGAGCGCAGCGAACTCGCAGAGATTCATCTTGCAAAAGATTGGGGATGTACAGCCGCAGTCCTTGCAAATAATCAGCCTCTCCCAGAGCCCGCGTCCCCATCACCCGTTCTCGTTCCAGCTTGTGCGTCAGCATTTGGCGCAGCGTGTTAGTAGCCTCTGCTTTTTGCTGGCGATCGCCCCTTCTCATAATTAAAGCAGCCGCCGTACCCCGCACCACCGGATCGACATTCTGCTGCAAATAAGGCCGCAAACTGTCAATATTCGGTTCAGCCTCCGTCAGCCAGATGTAGCGCAAAGCCAAAGCCAGCACCTCCGGCGGCAATGGTTGTTGCGAGAGTGCGCGGACAAATTCTAAATATGCGGGGTTCGGGTGTTGCAGCATAGTTTCCAAGCTCTGGCGCTGCAAAAGTGGCGAAAGCGAATCCAGAATAGGTGCGAGAACTTCTCCGACATTTTTGGGGTCAATTTGGGTCAGCAGTTCTATACAAGAGCGCTTTTCATCTTCGCCCCCCGGCTGTTCTAGAGTTTCCACCACTGCGCGCTTGAGAGCCTTGAGGTCAACGTCTGTCACGCCCAAGCGCCCGCGTTCGGCACTTTTGACCAACAGCCCTACGTATTGAGAGCGGATCAGCCACACCACAAATACCCACACCAGCGCCAAAACTACGATCGTACCGATGAATACCAAGCTTTGCAGGTCGTGAAATGCGCTTTCGGTTTCGTGGGGGAGTATCTTGTCTGTCACCCACAGCATCCCCAGGATAACTACTCCTGTAGCTCCGCAGGACAAAGGTTCGCCCACACCGTTGACCAGAGTTTGAATGCCCGATCGAATATTGTCAGGAATCGGTTGAAATAAAACCGGACTCACAGTTTCCAGCAGCGTGTAGTGCAGCAGTTCGTCTAAAAACCTCAGCAATATCAGCCCGATAAACACAGATACTAGCTGGCCTAGGGACGCTCCTAAAGTCAGCACCCCAAGAATAGCGATACCCGCCGGCAAAATCATCGCCGTCACGAATACACCGATTCGTTCTACCAAGCGGCTGGAAGCAAACCACTGAGTCGCCACTTGAAACAGACCTTGTATACCTTCGTAAATGCCCAGGAAGCTAGCAATCGAACTAGCTCCGCTCGCTCCGTCTCCCGGGTTTTGGTATTCTAACTGGCTATAAAATTGAAAATCTACCAGCACGTAGACGACTTCTGCCAGCACGAAGAAACTGACTAGAGGTATCGCGTATTTTTGCAGAGGCCCAGTAACTTTGCGGGCGGTAAATTCTTGTTGGTCGTCTTCGTCGTCGTCATCTGTCCACCGAGCAGTTTCCGGGAATGCTTGGCTATATTTTTCCGTGAGGTAGTACAGCAGCAACGAGCCTGCCGCCACCATCAACCCGGATATTAGGGTAACGTTTTTGAGTTTGACTACGTAGAGCAAGACTGGCAGAGAAAATCCGCTGACTACTCCAGCCACTAGATAGCCGCTGCTGACTAACGGATAGGTGCGCTTGATTTCTCGAATGTTAAAAAGTTGATTGGAAGTGATAGAAGTATTGAGGTCGTTGAGGACATAGCAAGCTTCCACCCACAGCCACATCAAAAAAATAGTAATAAAAGCGATGCTGATGCCAGCTATCTTAGTATTTTCGTAGCCGATGCCGAATCGAAACAAAAATAGCGGTACCGACATCATTGCCATCACAACTACGACGGTGCGCCTCAGCGGCAGGATTTTTTGCATCCACGAGTAGACAAAGCCCAGACTCGAACCGATAAAGGCGCTGGCTATATAAATCCAGGGTAGTTTTTCTGCACCGAATTCGTCTAAAAACAAACCTACCGTGCTCAATTCCAGCCAGATCAGCCCGACGGAGGTTAGAGTGTAGACGAGGAACATCAGTAAGGTTCGCTCTAATTCTTCCGATCGCAAGTTGAGCGATCGCAGCACTCCCTGTCTTGCTCTGGCGATCGCGCCCATTTGAAAATTTTCCATTTCTGGTGCGTTAATATTTCGATTTTCGATTTTAGATTTACTTGCGGCTCGGTGAATGTGAGAGCGAGTACAGGAGTCTAAAATTTTTGTTTTGGCGCGTCCGCGACTCCTGTGGCAAACTTCTATCGGTTTTGGGGCGGAGCGATTAATCCACCGTCACCAATCTTTGACTCTTGACTGATGACTGGACTTTTGCTCTCAGATCCTGTCTGATCGATTTGCGTCACAAAAACGGTTCGTAGTGCGTCAGTCAGTGTCCGCTATTGGGTTGCGTCAGTCAGTGTCCGCACTACGAACCAATCTTATGTTTGTAAATCGACCGGACACGAGAGCCAAGCTTGTAAAGAGCAGGCTCGATGCCTGCTGAACAATGGCATAGGTCTACTGATGACCGATCGCCCTATTACTGTTTTTTGGGAGACAGCAGCATCATCATACTGCGCCCTTCCTTTTTCGGGGCTTGCTGCACTTCGGCGATTTCCTGCAAATCTGTGGCCATGCGCTTGAGCAAGTCCTCTGCTAGGTTGCTGTGTTGGATTTCCCGACCTCTGAACATGATCGTGGCTTTTACTTTATCTCCAGATTTGATAAAGCGGTCTGCTAGCTTGAGGCGCACTTGGTAGTCGTGTTCTTCAATTTTGTAGCGCATCTTCACTTCCTTGACATCGGCAGTGTGCTGCTTCCGCTTGGCTTCTCGCGCTTTCTTTTCCTGCTCGAACTTGTACTTCCCGTAGTCCATTACCCGGCATACGGGCGGGTCAGCTTTGTCGCTGACAAGTACCAGGTCGAGTTCTTTTTCTTCTGCCAGACGGAGCGCTTCTGCGGGTGTCAATATCCCTAGTTGGCCGCCGTCGGTATCGATCACCCGGATTGTGGGGTATCGAATGTTTTCGTTGATCTGGGGTAGGTTGCGATTTTGTCTTCTTTCAATCACAGGCATGAATGTTTTTACAAGCAGTAGTTTAATAGCGAAGTTTCTTGATAGTTACAGGCTTGACCGGTCAATATTTCACTTTTTCCGATCGAGCTATTTGGCAAGCTGTTACCCTTACCGGACGTACTACCGCGCCCTGTATGCCTTCAGCTTCGTCGTTAGGGCATACTTGAACCGAATCGTAAATGAATTCTTACAATACTTGCTATTCTACTCACTCTCGCTGAGTTTCTGCGTAGTTTTATTTTAACTTCATACTATATCGTCCGTTCCCATACCAGACTGAGCGCCAAACCGTAAAAAATGCCCGGTAAATCCTTAAGGATGAGGTAAAACGGCTTTTTTGACCCCGTGGCAACGGGTGTTACCAGTCCCCAATTCCCCTGATTTGCCTTGTACAATAGGTATAACCAAGTGTAAATTTATGTTGCGAGCTGAGGCAAAATTGACAAATTCTCTACACTGGCACCAACGGGTGGGCACTCAACGAGACTGGGTGTGGCGGGGTTGGCAAACTCGATACACTTATTTGCGGCCGGCTTTGGGGCGAAATCCAGGGGCGATCGAATTTCAAGACTCTGCAGCCGAACCCATCGCCTCCACCACATCAAGAACACCGATTATTTTACTGCACGGGTTTGGAGCTTCGATCGGCCACTGGCGGCAAAATCTCGCTCCACTAGCCGAAAATCACACGGTTTACGCCTTAGATTTGTTGGGTTTTGGCGCTTCCCAAAAAGCTCCCATCGACTACGACGTGTCTTTGTGGGTCGATCAAGTTTACGATTTTTGGCTGACTTTTATCAGAGAGCCGGTCATATTGGCAGGAAATTCGATCGGCTCGCTGATTTGTCTGGCCGCGGCGGCCGCTCACCCGGACATGGTGGCCGGCACGGTGGCGATCAGCCTCCCAGACCCATCTGTGCGAGCCGAGGCGGTGCCCGGATGGCTGTTACCGGCGATCGAATCTATAGAAAATTTATTTGTTTCTCCGATCGTACTCAGGCCTTTGTTTTCTTTAGCTCGCAAGCCTGCCATCGTCCGTCGCTGGGTTGCCTTTGCCTACGCCAACCCCGGAGCTGTTAGCGACGAATTAGTTGAAATTCTAGCAGGGCCTGCGGGCGATCGGGGAGCCGCCCGCGCCTTCTGTGCTTTATTTAAAGCTGTAGGTAGTGCAAAATGCGGCCCTGGTGTCAAGACTGTGTTGCGAAATTTAACAATCCCGATGCTGTTAATTTGGGGAAAACAAGACCGGATGATTCCGCCTCGCTTCGCCAAACCCCACCAATTTGTCGAATGCAATCCGAGTTGTGTAGAGCTAGTTGAATTAGATAATGCTGGCCACTGTCCCCAGGATGAATGCCCGGAACAAGTAAATCAAGCAATTTTGGACTGGATGGGCCGGAATTTTGCCGCCCGTGGCGATCGATCTTTGCAACACAGTTAATTTAGATAGGGGGCGGTGCGTTGCTAATTAACCAACATTATTTGCAGGTATCGATATCCAGGATCGAGAATCAGCTTGTCACAAGTCGATCGCACCCGGTGAAATGACTTTACACAACTCTGGAACTAACCTCAACAACTTTTTAGGCAAGGGGCGACTCTTACCGGAAAGCAAGTCTCGGTCTTTCTGCGATCTTGCGTCCGATCGATTAACATAGCAAAAATGGTTCGCGATGATCGCGCGATCCCTTGGTAGTGCTGCTAATTGATCGCACGCGATAGGAGTTCATCAAAAAACCCGGTTTCTCACCACTCATGGTATTTTTACGAACATACCTCCGCTGTAGTCCCTAGAGCCGGTAAAAAGTTAAGGACTTAGGCATCAACACCACAGAAACCGGGTTTTTATCGGGATTAAAGGTCTAGATGCAGTATTTTTGCCTGTGAAACCAGGTTTCTCATCACTGCTGCGTCTAGGGCTAAAACTAAGGTTTGAAGGTACTGATGCGTCCCAGACTGTTTTATTGACGATCGCCTTTGGGGAAACTGAGGCATTGACACAATCGTCGCGATCGTGTATCTTCTCTAACTGGTAGTATTATATACAAGTTATGCAGTTAGTCGAAAGGCAGGTCATCAAACCAAATCACAGGTTTTATCCAGAAGCCGACCGACAGTTTTTCCAGTCCAAAAATCACAACTGCGATAACTATATCTACCGTCAAAACTTTTTCCCCCGTCAACCAATCAATGCTCTGACGGTCGATCGTCCGCGATCGAAGAGTATCGGTGACAAAGCATTGCCCGCCCTGGTGACACAAAACACTCTCCAGTTACTGCAAAAAGCATGGATTAGCTATCATAATGTCACCGGGTATGGCGCGGGCGATCGCCAAACTAAATTTCCAGAAGCACCCAAAATCCCTTACTATAAAAAATCAAGAAAAACCAGATATCGGTGCCGCCATGTAGTTGTATTTAACTGTCAAACAGTCAGGGGAAAAACTTTCGCAAAAGGATATGCTCCTTTCCATGAAACTAACATCTTCATGTATTCAAAAGTAACTTAAATCTGGGAAATCCTGATTGTTCCCGAGGTAGGTTGTTAATTAGTCAGAGTGCTTGATTAAAAGTTAGAACAAAACGCAACTATCAAAGGGATTACTACCCTGGCTTTAACGAACTGTGCCCCTATGAAAGACCGAAGAAATCGCTCCTAAGAAAAACCGTAAAAATCTCCATTCTAACTTGTGATAAATTCAGGAAAAACCTGGTTGATTGTTGATAAAAATATAGCAACAGCGCCAGACGGTTAGGACGTTTAAAATTACTGAAAGCCTGGGTTTTCTTAATTATTCCTTGGGTCTTGTTAATTATTCCTTCTTCTATAAATACCTTCCCTTGTGCCAACAATTTCTCAGTCAGCTTATAACCGATCGCCCCCAAGTCTGCTGGAAAGTAAAAAAATGCCAGAATTTGGCATTGGGCTGCCTATTAACGGCTAAAAAAGTCAATTTGGCCAACAACTGACGGCCCGGACATCCCTGGTCGGCTGGCGGCGGCTAACTGCTGAAAGCCGATCGGGCAAACAGCACCCTTCCAGCTTTTAGTAGTAACGCAAACGAGGAAAAAACTGTCGTGAAATTCCACTGGCTACTACCGAGTTTCTTAAGTGTATTTTTGCTCGCCGGAGCCGCCGAAGCAGCCCGACTGCAATCTTGGCGGTTTGATGCTTCAGAGAACCGGCTCTACATTAGAACAGAGGGGGGAGTGCAACCCAAGGCTCAACTGATTTTCAACCCGACGCGCTTGGTAATCGATTTGCCGGGAACGAGTCTAGGCCGTCCCTCAGTCAACAAACAGCTCTCAGGGGCGATCGAATCGGTGCGGGCAGGACAGTTTGACAACGACACAACCAGAATTGTAGTCGAACTCAAAGACGGGTTTACTTTAGACCCCCAACAAGTAAAATTCCGGGGGATTTCTGCCAGCGAGTGGACAGTAGATTTACCCGCACCGACGCGCGGCCAAAGTCAAAATCCCATTTCCGAACCCGGGGGAGAAAGGTTATCGGTTGAACCTTCAGCAGGCGAGCCCCAGTCTGCAGAAGAAACCGTAGTTCAGAACGTTCAACTGACAGCAGACGGTTTTTTAGTCCGCACTGCTGGCGGCCGCCCCCAAATTAATTTTGAACAAAGTCGCGCCGGAGACATCGCTACCCTGGATATTGAAGGAGCTACTTTAGCTCCGGGCGCGGGCGGCCAACAGCCTCAAACTAACGGCCAGCTCGGTGTCGAGAGGGTTGAAGTCCGGCAACTGCCAACAGACCCGCCCGTTACCCGCGTGACTTTGCGGCTGAAGGCTTCTAATACTCAGTGGCGCGCGTCTGTGAACAATTCCGGCTCGGTTGTGCTGTCGCCGGGGGGTACGATTGCGCCAATCCTCAGCCGCTCCCAGCCCGTAGCTGTTGGAAGACCAGAGCGAGCGGCTTTAGCAAGAGTTCTGTCGATCGACTTAGCCGATAATGACACGCAACTGGTGGTGAGAACTGACCGCCAAGTCTCCTATACCAGCGGGTGGGACCAGTCGTCGAGGTCTTACTGGCTCAGGATCGCTTCTAGTTCCCTGACGGGGCAAATTCCTCAGTTGAATGCCAACAGTCCTGTATCGTTTACTGCGAGTCAGGAAGACGCGGAGACTGTGGTGATTTGGGTGCAGCCACGATCGGGGGTAGAGGTAGGCAGGGTGACGAGACCGGGCCAGCAGTTGCTGTCTTTGCAGTTGCGATCGTCCAATGCTAGCGCCCCGCCGCCTTTGACTCGCGATCCAAATCCGCAGCCATTACCGAAAAGGACGATCGGATCGGGGGATTTGCCCCAATCCAACCGCCGCGTCGTGGTGGCGATCGATGCGGGGCACGGCGGCCGCGATCCAGGTGCAGTCGGGATTGGTGGCATTCAGGAGAAGGAGATTGTTTTAGATATCTCGTATCAGGTGGCGAGGCTGCTGGAACAGCAGGGCGTGCAGGCGGTGATGACTCGGACTGACGACAGCGAAATCGACCTGGAACCGAGAGTTTCTTTGGGGGAACGGGTGAATGCTACTTTGTTTGTCAGCATTCACGCTAATTCGATCAATATGAGCCGGCCAGATATTAGCGGGATTGAGACTTATTATTTTGATAGCGGGAAAGATTTAGCCCGGGTGATTCACGCCAGTATTTTGGACGGAACGGGGGCGACTGACCGCCGGGTGCGACAGGCAAGATTTTATGTTTTGAGGAAGAGTTCTATGCCTTCTGTTTTGGTGGAAGTCGGTTTTGTCACGGGTGCTGAGGATGCTGCTAGACTTTCTGACCCAGCTTATCGCAGTCAAATGGCTGCTTCGATCGCTCGCGGCATTTTAGTTTATCTTCAACAAAGATAATGGTTAGTAGTCAGTGGTCAGTTGGCAGTAGTCAGTAGTCAGTGGTCAGTAGTCATTAGTCAGTGGTCATTAGTCATTAGTCATTAGTCATTAGTCAGTAATCATTAGTCATTAGGGAATTGTTAGCTGTTGACTGTTAACTACCAACTGACTACTGCCAACTACCAACTGACTACTGCCAACTGACTACTGCCAACTGCCAACTACCAACTGCCAACTGCCAACTACCAACTGCCAACTGCCAACTACCAACTGACTACTACCAACTGCCAACAGACAACTAACTATTAACAAATGACAACAGACAACTCTGGACAAAAAAGAATCGGTATTTTTGACAGCGGTGTGGGCGGTTTGACTGTTTTGACGCAGTTATACGAACAATTGCCCAACGAATCTATACTTTATTTTGGAGATACGGCGAGGCTTCCTTACGGGACTCGCGCAGCTTCGGAAATTGTGCATTTTGTCCGGGAAATTATGGCCTGGCTGGTGGAGCAGGATGTGAAAATGGTGATTATGGCCTGCAACACCAGTTCTGCTTTGGCGATGGAAATGGTACAGGCTGAGTTTGATATTCCGGTGCTGGGAGTAATTCTGCCGGGGGCGCAGGCTGCGGTGCAGCAAGGCAAGCGGATCGGGGTGATCTCAACTCCGGCTACGGCTGCTAGCAATGCTTATCGAAATGCGATTTTGGAAATGGATGCGGATTGTCGGGTATGGCAGGTTAGCTGTCCGGCTTTTGTGCCGCTGGTGGAGCAAAACCGGATTCACGATCCTTATACTTATGAGGTGGCTCGTGAATATTTGGCTCCTTTGATTCAGCAGCGCATCGATACGCTGATTTACGGCTGCACTCATTATCCGCTGTTGGCTCCTGTGGTGCGATCGCTTTTGCCTGTTGGGGTGAATTTAATCGATCCGGCGGTGCGGGTTGTGGCTGCTGCTGCTAGAGAGTTGGAGGTTTTGGGGCTGCGGAATTCTGGTACTGCGCGGCCGACTCGTTTTTGCGTGAGCGGGCTTCCTGAGCAGTTTGCGGATTTGTCGGTGCAGTGGCTCGGCTGTACTCCTGCGGTTGAAAAGATATCTCTGCCGACTGTTGTTCGTAGCGAAGCGGGGCGTAAGCCATCGCCCGTATCTGTGGAATCTGTCGAATAAGCTGGAAAATTGCTCGATCGCGCGACACAATCGCCGAAATCTTCAATCTAAAATCTTACCCTCCAAAACCCTAGGGATTTGGGGGGTTGAGTTTTTGCTGGGAACATTGCAGCTAGCGATCGAACATCATTGTGTAATAAAATGCAACAAAAGCTTTGATGAACAATGCAAATAATGTCCTCTATCTGCTGGAGATCTTCAGCCTTGAACCATGTCACCGTATATATCGCAAGCAGTGTTACTTGTAGATGGCTATAACATAATTGGACTTTGGCCTCGACTCCGAGAGAAGCGCGATCGCGACGAACTCGAAACAGCCCGCCGCGAGTTGATTGAGGCTTTGGTTAACTACAGCGCCGTACAAGATTTTGAAGCTAGACTCGTGTTTGACGCTCAGTATCGAAACACTCCCAGCGTTAAAGAAATTATTACTAAAAATTTATCTGTGCACTACACTGACTTCGGTCAGACAGCAGATACTTATATTGAAAAGTCTTGTGCTAATTTGCGCTACGAGTTGCGATCGGTCAAAGGCAAAAGCCGAATGATTGTCGCCACCTCTGACAGAGCCCAGCAATTAACCGTAGTCGGCTACGGTGCCGAATGGATGTCCGCCCAACAACTAGCGGCTGACGTAGAATCCACCGCCCGCCGCAGCGAGCGCCAGCACAAATCTCGCAAACACAATTCCAGTCGCTTTCTGGCCAATTCCCTCGATCCAGAATCGCAGCAGCGCCTCGCCAGAATGAGAATGGGGCTGCATTAGCGTCCCAAACCCGCTTGCTGCATGAGAAAAAAAAACTTTGCAAAAGGCCTTGCCAAATCGAATAGGTTCAGCTACTATTAGTAATTGTGGATGACAAAAACCACGCAATCCTCGGTAGCTCAGTGGCAGAGCGATCGGCTGTAATGAATGCAAGCCTTTGGCATCAACCAAAAGCCCTAGTGACATAGCAGCTTTATCCGGTAACGGGTACTGAAAAATCGGGTGAATTCAAGGAAACCGCAGCACTTCGGGTGGCGGCAATCTTGAGCCAAGTCTGGCGAAAGGCAGCGGTTTCGATCGCAAGTAGCCGGAAAGGTGCAGAGACTAGAGATGAGGAGCCTAACCAATAAATCTCACAGCGCCCGACATCCCGCGACAGATGATAAGTCTGCGTTTTAGGGATGATGAAATAGTCCGCGCCCTTCGGAAACGTTGGGATAAGTGTAACCGATTGGTCGTAGGTTCAAATCCTACCCGGGGAGTTAGTAAAAGTCTGAAGTTGGAATTTTCCAGCTTCAGATTTTTTTTGTTTTTATTTTCTACCAGCAGATTCATACAGCGTATTCTACCTACAGGGAATACGCTGTATGTCAACCGCTTCTTACTCCCCATCGAAATATTTGGTTTTCTCGAGCGAGTTTTTGGGCAGCCATTTATTTAAGGTAAATCCGTCATCAAGAAAATTTGTAAAAGTATAGTTTTTCCCGATCGGTTTATTCATCGTAGGGTGTCCCCGAAAAAAGCTGTTTGAGTTAGATCGAGCATCTGGCTGACGCACCCTACCGAATACTAAACATCGCGTTCTGTTCGCACCCAATTAGTTTGCCGCTTCAGCAGAAAACCCAGATACAAAGGAATTTTCCACAGGATATAAAACGGTACGGATAATAGAGTTGCGCCGGAAATGTCGGCACGGCCAAATTTTCCCCAAGCGCTGACAATTGCAACTAAAATTAGTAGTCCTTGTACTCCTAACAAGATGGCAGGAATCGCGGATGCTCCGATAATCGCTGCTACTATAGAGGCGACAAAAGCGGCTAGCCAAAGAGCAACTAAAAGCGATAGAGGAGGGACGGATAAGTCGAGGGCGATCGCCATTAAGTCAAAACGCTGTTGCTCGATCGAAGCTGTCGCCAGCCTGGGTGTCTGAGTTAGCAACGTCTGGATGTGTCCGTGTTCCCATCTGGTTCTTTGAGTTTTAGCTGCTTCCTCCTGCTGCGGCAAACACCCTGTGACTCTGGCTTCGGGGCAGAATACGGTTGGATGTCCGGCGATCGCCAGATCCAAACTCATTTGCATATCTTCCACGATATTGCCGCTGGCTAAAGGAACCTCTCGAATGATTAGCCAGGGAAAAGCCATGCCCGTACCTGTTAGCAATGACGGGAATCCTAGCTGTTTTAATCCGCTGGGGCGGACTAGGTTTTTCACGAGAAATGCTAAGGCTGAAATCGAATCTTTGGGGGTAGGATCGGGCGGCTGTTCCATTAAATATGTGGCCTGCACCGGTCTTTGTTTGGCCATTGAAACGCGGGCTAATGTTTCTATGGAATCTGGCTCGCAGATGCAGTCTGCATCAACCATAATGACTACTTCTGGAGGGTCTGAGGCGATCGACTGCAAGCCGAAATCCAGGGCGTATCCCTTCCCCTTACGTTCTGTGTCATGGCGCTCGATCGCCGTTGCACCGCATTTGCGGGCGATTTCTGCCGTAGCATCCGTGCAGTTGTCAGCAATCACTAACAGGCGGTCTTGAGGTGTTAGCTGCGGCAGAATGGTGGAGATAGTGGCGGCAATTCCTCCTGCTTCGTTGTAGGCGGGAATTAAAACTGCTATTTTGGGGCGGGGTTCTTTGGTTTCGTCTGTGGGGGCGAGGTTCGACAGGAAAGCTGCACTGCATTCTAGAAATAGAACTGCAACGGGAATTAGCAGGATTAGGGCGATCGTCAAAAGTACAACATCAACAAATAGCAACGGTAGCTGATTTATTTCCACAATTCTAGCACCTTAATTTAATTTAATTTGCAGCGGTCATTGAATTGACTTCATCAAATTTAACCTCAGTCAACTCAGCGATCGACACTATAGCTTTTCAAGCGAAAGATGAGGTACTATGCGACATTGGGCATTGGCCAAACAGGGCATTGGCCAAACAGGGCATTGGCCAAACAGGGCCTACCTCACTTTTTTGATAACCGCTATATCTAACTTATAAGATACGAAAACATCACCCTTATTAGGTTTGTAGTCAGGAATGCGAGTCCGTTCCAAGAGAGGAATTTAGTCCTTGCCACGAACTAATTTGATTGCAATCGTTCGCTCCAACATGATATCATATCATGTCGATTCTTACCATTTTAAGTAAATCACTTAATTAAACCTCAAACAGACCCAAACTTGAAAAACCCGGTATCTCAAAGAAACCGGGTTTCGGGTTGTTCAGCTTTGAATCAACTAAAAATGACAAAGCAATCTCTCAACTATTTTTCAATTACGCCGCTTCCCGCACAGGAACAGGTTCAGATTTTTTTTGAGTGAACTGTGCCGGGAGTGCAGATGGTCTGATACATTTGGAGATCGATCGCAAATATCCCACTTCTGCTTCAAGAGAATCCACCGCAGAAAGACTTTCCACTAATTGATCAAATTCATCAGCATTAACTCCTGCACAGTTCAAAACTTTTTGGTTGAGCCTCCCGTACATTCCTTGCAGGAGGAGTTGGATAATTTCGCTGTAGTCAGCGACTTCTGTTCCGTAACCTTGCAATTTTTTCGGATTGACTCCCCACTGCAAAATTTTCAGCAATTCTGCGGCGGAACTCCACGCAAAAGAAGAAGCAATTACCTCTTTTTCCGCTGCGACAAGAGCCGGCTTAATTTGCACTTCTGGGAAATTCTGATCGCTAATTATTTTTTCCAGGTTAGACACTTGTTTATCTAACACGCACAAAGAAAAAGGAGCTAGTTCTAGAATCACCATGTCGCCAGCCTGGTCAACTCTTCTGAAAGGATCTTCCAGAACATTAATTAGGAGATGAATGTCTGTAGGTTTATTCCAGTCAAATTGTCCTAAGAAAAATGGTTCTTCGTATCCCGGTAAAAGTCCTTGAAAATAAATCGGCAAATTTTTGCCGGATTCAAGAATTTTATACAAAGCGACTTCCAAGGTTTCTGTCGGCCATCCGAGATTGCTGACGGCGACAATTTTCAGTTTTCCCGGAACGGAAACCACGAGCGAATTCAGTAACAAATGTACGGCTTCGACTAGATTTTGAGCGGTTACGTAGCGGTGGGGGGCGTGAACGTTGACTGTTTTACTTTGCTGTACTTTCTTGGACATTTGCTCACAGAACAAGCTATTTTCTAGCATATGAGTAAAGCGAACCATCCCGTAAGTGACTTTTCCTTCTTGAGCTGCTTTGGCAAATTGCCATTCTGCAAATTTTTTGGAGGCGGCGTAAATTTCGGTTGTAAAATATCGAGATGTTTTGCCTGTGGAAGAGAAGATGCAGTCTTCTACGCCGTATTCTTCGGAAAGTTGGATGACGTGTTTGCATCCCAACAGGCTGGTTGTAACTGTTTCTCGAATTTGGATTTCAGCTAATCCGGGCTGGCGCTGGGCTGCTAGGTGAAAAACAATGTGCGGTTTTTCTACTTCAAATATGTGTTTGAGCGCCTGCAAGTTGCGAATGTCGGCGGCATAGAAAGTTACTGCGCCTTCTTTGTTAAAGTGCGGGAGATTTTCGTCGGGGTTTTGACATCGGGCTTTGTCTACGGAAATGATGTTAGTTGCGCCTAGAGAGAGGAGTTTTTCGATTAGAAAACTCCCGACGCATCCTTCTCCGCCGGTGATGAGGATAGTTTTTCCTTTGATTTTGTTGCTGCAGGCGAGGCTGTACAGGTTAATGGTACGATCGCGCACATCGCTAAAAGGTTCGCTTTCTAGTTGTCCGTCGGCTTGATAGGCCCAGATTAGTTGTGCGGTGAGAGTTTGTAGCGTTGCTAGGATTTGCGGATTTTGCGGTTCGGGGGAACCTGGGGGAACTAGCTGCTGGATGCGATCGATTATTGCCGCTTTGCTGCCATCTTCAAACACTTCTGAGAAGTTAAATGTGTTATTCACTTTCTGGGCTCCTTTAAATTATAGAAATACGGTTGTTGATGCTGATTCAGAGTTGTCAAACTGATTTTTGAGGGACAGAATTTTAAAAATTCGGCTGATTTGGGTTGTTTTTACAGAGAAAGCTACTTAATCGGAAAGATAGGCGATCTGCTTTCCTACTAAATAATTATTTTCAGTCTACTTGTGGTTTTATTAAGGAATTTTTAATCTGCTTGCTTTGGCTAGCTGCTAAGTCGGAACTTTCTCTGTCAAAAATTAGTCACTACAACTATAAACGTAAGTTGCTGGCCGTTGGCAATAGTCACAACAGATCTTTACCATTTCTTTGTAATTACCTCAGAATATTCACGCAATTTTAAAGTTAATGTAAAGTAGTGCAGGCGTCAAACAAACTTAATAATCCTTGCCACTATCAGTAAAATGTCTTTTTTATTACTAATTGTATTAAAAGTTTAAGTAAAGATACGGAAAACATTGTCAAATATTGCGGTGTGCCTAAAATATTGCTATTTATAGCCTTTCTGTGCTCTCATATGAGGTACTATATGGGATACGGGATAGGGCATTGGGCGAGCGCGAAGCGGAGGGATTGGCCCGCGCAGGGCATTGGGCGAGCGCGAAGCGGAGGGATTGGCCCGCGCAGGGCGAGCGCGAAGCGGAGGGATTGGGCATTGGGTATACCTCACTTTTTTTAGAACAGCTATATACGAGGTTATAGCTTTTATCAAAAAGGTGAGAACTGAGTCGATTTTAGATACTTCGGCTTCGCTCAGTACGAGTTTTAAATTTTAGATTTTAGATTGGGGAATTCAGGCTTCTATCGATTTTAGATTGGGGAATTGAGCGAGTGATATCATCTCCGATCGATTAGCACGCGCGAACGGTTTTTGTGATAGTAATTGACCGGATATGATATGAGGTATTGAGCGATCGCTCAATACCTCATATTTTCCTCAAACTGCCACATATCCGTACACAATAAGTCATTCCCAATTTTTTAATTTCAACTCTTAAATCTCAAATGTCAAATAGTATGAATTGGTGGGGTAGCCAGAACAAGACTACCCCTGCGTGCTGCTACCGGTCGCGAATGCTGCGTTCTTTTTTGCTGCCTTCAAAGCCGCGAGCGTCCCCAACATCGTAGCCTCCAGTCCGTAAGCGACGGTCTAAATCGCTCGCTTCGGGAGAACTTTTTGCTGCTTCTTCGATCGTCACTCTGCCTTCGAGCACCAGTTTATAAAGACCCTGGTTGATAATCTGCATTCCTTCGTAGGTGTCATGTTCCATCAACCGGAAAGCTTCGTCATCAGCACCTTTCATTAAGTAATCGTGCATGGCGGGCGTATTCACCAAAATGTCGTGAACTGCGACGCGGCGGTTGTCAACTGTTGGCAGCAAAAGTTGGGCAATTACTGCTACCAAAGAATCGCAGATTTGAATCCGCATCGTTTGCTGTTCTTCGGGCGGATACATATTCAACAAGCGGTTGATGGCGTTTATGGCGCTGCGAGTGTGGAGAGTTCCAATTACTAAGTGACCTGTTTGAGCTGCTTGCAGGGCTGTATTGATGGTAACGCGATCGCGCATTTCCCCGATCAGAATCACATCTGGATCTTCCCGCAAAACTGCCCGCAAAGCCTGCTGAAATTCGTGGGTGTGCAAGCCGACTTCCCGCTGGCTGACCAAGCATTTTTTAGAAGGGTGAATGAATTCGATCGGATCTTCTATTGTAACTACGTGCTTCTGTTCCATCTGGTTGAGATGGTCGATCATGGCAGCTACTGTTGTTGATTTTCCCGAACCGGTAGGCCCCGTAACCAGTATTAACCCCTGCGATCGCAAAATGATATTTTTGAGAACTTCTGGTAGCCTCAAGGAATCGATAGTCGGTATTTCTAAACTGATCAATCGCAATACTATCGCACCGCCGCTGAGGGCATCGAAACAGTTGACGCGACACCGCACAAAGCCTGGGTAAAAAATTGCTGTATCTAATTCCTTGGTAGCTGCAAACTGTTGTCGCTGTTCGGGGGTGAGAATTTCGGCTAGATAATTTTGAAACAATTCTGGCGTTACTTTGGGGTGGGTGGTTGCTACTTGCATCACGCCCCGAATCCGAAATCGAGGTACTTGGCCGACTCTAATGTGAATGTCGGAAGCCGAGGCGCTGTGGGCATCTCTGACCATTTGTTCGATCGTACTGGTGGGTGTCTCCACAGCCCGTGGCGGGGCGGCGGGGGGCGGACTCGGCGCGGGAGTTGCGATTGCTAAGGGCGGGGGCGGCGGAGGCGTGCGGCGGGCTTGAGGCTCTGGTCGAACGGGTGTACGATTGTTTGATGGGTTCATTTTTTAGTCTCCAATCAGTCGATTTTAGGTGTAAAACTTGAGATTTTGGATTGACTCGCAGCGCCGTGAATCTGGCAGTTTCAATGAGGGTCTACAATTTGCGAATTGACGGTGATTGAGTATCGGGAGGTTGTATCCGTTATTGGGCGAGGTCAGTGTATTATAGCTTTTATCAAAAAGGCGAGAAGTGAGTCGATTTTAGATTTTAGATTTTAGATTTTAGATTGGGGGATTTAGGGATTGGAGGATTGAGGGATCGATCGCTCAATACCCGATTTTTGGCTCGAACTGCTATAACTGCGAAAAAACACCCAATTTATAATCTAATCGCTCGCTGGCTCATTCGGTGCTAGATGCTGAAAATATTTTACAATTGGGCTTGATGGGACGATCGACTAATTAACAATTTTAACTTGTATGAATATCAGTCAAAAAATTGTCGGCTGGCTCGAAAATCGTGCTGTAACCCCCGCCTACGCGGGTTGGCTGCTATCGGGAATGACGGTTTTCTTTTTTGGATCTGCTACTAATACAATGGCTGGTTGGTTGTACGCACTAAGCGGTGGGAGTTTGGCGCTGTTGGTCGTAGCGGCGGTTTTGCCGGTCAAATCGCTTCGTTCTTTGGAAGTGCGCCGTCGCCCCATCGAACCGGTGAGTGCGGGCGATCAAATTACAATCGAACTAGAAATCACAAATCGCGATCGCCAACCTAAAACTTTGTTGCAAGTGGTAGACATCTTGCCGTTTGTATTGGGAAAAGAGGTCATCCGCCCGATCGAAGTCATAGAGCCTAACAGTACATACAGGGATACATACTATAGAGAAGTCCCGCAGCGCGGTATCTATCGCTGGCAAGAGGTGCACTTGAGAACGGCTGCGCCTTTAGGGTTGTTTTGGTGCCGCCGCAGCCGTCCGGCGAAAGCGGTGGCGGTTGTCTACCCGCAGGTTTTGCCGTTGAGCGCTTGCCCTTTGATCGATCGCATCGGTCAAGAAGACAGCCCGCAATTGTACAATCGCAGTCGATCGCAAACTGCTACCGAAGGCCTCACCCGCAACCTCAGACCTTACCGCCACGGAGACCCCACCCGCCTGATTCACTGGCGCACCAGCGCCCGCTACGGAGAACTGCGCGTGAGAGAGTTAGAAGTTGCCGCCGGCGGTCAAGACATTATTATTGCTCTCGACAGCGGCGCTTTGTGGGAAGCAAAGGAATTTGAACGAGCCGTGACAGTAGCAGCTTCTCTTTACTTCTATGCTAGCAAGCGCCTGTTAAACGTCAAACTTTGGACGGCCGGAACCGGACTCGTATCGGGGAACCGGGTAGTTTTGGAAATTTTAGCCGCGGTTAATTCTGGGGAAGAGGCGATCGATTCTCGATCGAAACAGTCGATAATTTGGCTGACTCCAAACACTACGAGTTTAAGCACTCTTTCCCAAGGTAGCCGCTGGGTGCTATGGCCGAGCGCCACTGCTGAAACAGGCGAAAAAACATTAGTAAAACACGATTTACCAGGGTTAGAAATTCGCTCCGACCGACCGTTAGAACTTCAGTTACAAGCAAGCATCTCCTAGACTTTTAGACGTTAGGATCGCCCTGAAGGAAGATCGCAGCCACTTCAGTCAGAATGGGAGTGTTCTTATCGTTTAGCTAAAGAAATATGAAAGACGAATTTGATGACAAAGAGAGAAATTTTTCTCCCGGCGATCGCTCAAACGCTATTTTTGGGCGAACAGAATTATATTTATTGCTGCTGTTGTTCGTCGGTGGTATTACGATAGACTACTGGTTTCATCACCCACAACAGCTTTGGCGATCGCCCACCGAGCAGCCTGCGGGTCTCAATCCACCATCCCCCAAACCGCTGCTTTAAGCGGGATCGTCAACGTCTGCACTTTCCCCAAAGGCAAAATGATACGCATCGGAAAACTTATCTGGAGTCGCTTTTCCCATCTACTGTTGCGTCCCAAGCGATTAGCGATTTTTGAAGCCTGCCTGATTGGGCTAGTGTCGGGACTGGCTGCGCTGTTGTTGGCACAAGGAGTTGGTTGGCTCGGCGGCTGGCGGCAGCAGGTAACGCATTTCATCCCGGCCTATATTGCACTGCCCTCGATCGGGGCCCTAGGCGGATTCTTGTCTGGATTCATAGTCGATCGCCTCGCTCCGGCCGCCAGCGGGAGCGGCATGAGCGAAGTCAAGGCGGTACTCGCCAACGTTCCGATGCCTTTGAATTTACGAATTGCCCTAGTGAAGTTGGTCAGCGCCACCCTCATACTCGCTGCCGGCATACCCCTCGGACGAGAAGGCCCCACGGTACAGATTGGGGCAGCGTTAGCGAGTCAACTGAGTCGATGGTTCCCAACTTCACCCGATCATCGCCGTCAGATCCTCGCAGCCGGAGCCGGAGCGGGACTTGCAGCCGCGTTTAACGCGCCGATCGCAGGTGTTTTATTTGTGGTCGAAGAACTGTTGCAAGACGTGTCAGGAATCACCTTGGGAACCGCTATCCTAGCTTCGTTCATCGGGTCAGTTGTCGCTCGGATCAGTGGTTCGCACAATCTCGATTTAGACCTGCATCTTGTTGTCTTTAATACCAGCTTTTCTGCTTCTGAGATTCCGTTTTACCTGCTGCTGGGAATCATAGCAGGCGGACTTGGCGTGCTGTTCAATCGCTCAATCCTGACAAGTTTGACGTTGTACCGCCGCTTTTTCCGTGTCGGCTTACCCTGGCGAATCGGATTTGCTGGGCTGATTACGGGAATTGCACTCGCTGCTTTACCAGATATATTTCGAGACAATGCCGGACTCAAAGAACTGCTATTAACCGGAAATGCAGACTGGCAACTCGTGGCGATCGTCTTTTGCATCCAGTTTTTTCTGATCGTCGTCACCTACGGTTCTGGCGCACCGGGCGGGTTGCTGATTCCCAGCATGGTACTGGGTGCAGCGTTAGGATACCTCGTAGGAGTCGGAGAACACCAAGTTTTGGGTTTAAGTCTGGCAACCACCTATGCACGGGTGGGGATGGCGGCATTTTTCTGTGCGGTTGCTCGCACTCCGATTACTGCGGTAATCCTAGTGTTTGAGATGACGACTGACTTTAATTTAGTGTTGCCGCTGATGATCGTATCTGTGACTTCTTACCTGATTGCAGAATTGCTTGATGAGGGTTCGCTTTACGATCGCTTGCTGGCCTTTAAAGGCATTCACCTGACGAAAGAAACGAGCGCTCAAGATCCTTGGACAGATCTAACTGCATTGAATGTGATGCAGCCGAAAGTAGAAACGCTTTCTAGTCGGATTCGTCTGGAAGAAGCGTTACAGGCGTTTTCCCTGTCTTCCCACCGCACGTTTCCGGTGGTAGAAAGCGGCAAGCTTGTCGGCATTGTAACTCAAAAGGATATTACCAACTTTTCTGCACGAGGATTGAATGGTGAGAATCTTGTCAGCGAGCTGATGACACCAGAGCCGGTTCGCATTAACCCAGAAGATACGCTTGCCTATGTGCTGCATTTGCTCGATCGACACAATCTCCATAGCTTACCAGTCGTAGAAGGACGGCGATTGGTCGGTATTATTACCCGCAGCGATATTATTCGCGTTGAAGCAGCTTATCTCAACAACGAAAGTCTCGCTCAACCAAAGGTAGAACGATCTCGGATAATTCATCAAACCAAATCGCCCGAAACTGGACAAGGGCGCATCCTCGTGCCGTTGAGCAATCCAAAAACCTCCCTGACGCTGTTAGAAATGGCAGTGGCAATTGCCCGCGATCGCAACTATGAAATTGAATGTTTGCAGGTGATTGTTGTGCCGAGACATCAGGTG
This sequence comes from Microcoleus sp. S1D4, assembly GCF_036700765.1. Lineage (NCBI taxonomy): Bacteria > Bacillati > Cyanobacteriota > Cyanophyceae > Oscillatoriales > Microcoleaceae > Microcoleus > Microcoleus sp. S1D4. The sequence continues at coordinate 102,287 of NZ_JAUBPP010000007.1, read as the reverse complement.
CTTGCAGAAACTCCAGTAAAAACGGCGGAGGGTCAAAAGTTACTAAAGCAGGCAATCCGTCTGTGTCAAGCGTGGCAAGTTCCGATCCATACCCAGATTCTAGTGGCGCATGATTTGTCAAGTGCCATTCTCGAAACGATCGAAGAGCGACATATCGATCTCGTCTTAATGGGCTGGAAAGGCAGCACTAAAACACCGGGGCGGGTTTTTAGTCGAGTTGTCGATACTATGATTCGACAGGCTGTTTGTGAAGTGGTGTTGGTGAAGTTAATCGATCGAGCAATTTTTGAGCGGTGGTTAGTACCAATGGCAGGCGGGCCCAATGCCCATCAAGCAGTTCGGTTGCTACCTGGATTGATTTCTCTGACCAAAACCGCACAAGTCAGATTATTTCATGTGTACGATGCTTCTGAGGAGCGCCAAGCCAATCGTGTTGACTTTGAACCAACCGAAGAAATCTTGAAAGCTGCCGCTGAGTTTCTCAAGCCCCAAGTGAATGCCTCTATCTTGACGACTTCTGTATGTGCTGATTCTGTGTCGGCTGCAGTATTGAGTTATGCCAAACAGGATGGAAGCGATGTGATTGTTTTGGGTGCGAGTCGAGAGGGATTATTGCAACAGATGAAACAGGGAAATATTCCAGCCCTAATTTCTCGTCAAAGCAACTGCAATGTAATTTTGGTAAGAGCATCTTGAAGCAGAAAAATGAATCACAAGAGATATAGTTTTTGGTCGATTAGCCCCAGTAAATAAGGTTCGTGCGGACGACTGTCCGTTCTTATTACGGACGGTCGTCCGCACTGCGAAACGTTTTTGTTATAGTAATCTAGCGAACAGAATAGAAATCGTAGAGCGATCGCTAATCCGGTGATTTGTTTTGATATTGAAAAATTTTTAATAGAAACGATCGCATTTTTTGAGAGAGCATCTGAGTTTTGTTTTTGTAGCGCTGTCGCGCGATCGCCTAGTAAAGGCTCGCATTCCTACAAAAAAAATATTTTTACAAAGCCGCAGATGCTCCCCGGTTAATCTGTCGTTTCCGGGAGAATGTCCACGACATACTCCGGTACATACTCGGGAATATCCTGGGGCAAATTCTGGGGCAAATTCTCTGGCAAATTCTCCCGTGGCTGTTCGAGGCGGACTCGCCGGATCGGGAGATTTGCAATCAATGCTGTCGCCCGCTGATCGCTAGCAAGCGCAAACTCCGACTCAGTAGTATCGATTTCCACATAGCGAGACACCACCTCTAGAATTTCTCGGCGCATCGATTCAACCATTTCGGGGCTGAGCTCTGAGCGATCGTGGGCTAAAACCAGTTTCAGGCGACGTTTTACATCGTCGCGGCTGTTGTCAGGGGTGCGCGGGAAAAGTCGTTCGAGAAGTGTGTATAGCATGGGTATAGCGGATTTGTCAAGGGTTGGGCATAGAACAAGTCAGTCGATTTTAGATTTTAGATACTTCGGCTTCGCTCAATACAAGTTTGAGATTTTAAGATTGGGGAATGACTTATTCCCGTCTGGGTTGGAGTAGGGGGCAGCAGTTTGATGCTTTTGGGGAACCGGTATCACTTGGGAAAACTTTCAAGTAATTTTTGTGGTGCGGTGGTTGCTGTTTGAGGTCGATCGCCAATATGGCAGCACATCACATAATTTTAGTATTGAAGAACTTGCGGAGGCGAGTAAAAAAGTTTTCGGGACGGGAATTGAGATCGAGAAAGTCAACTTTTTCGCCTTCTAAGCGGCGGGCAATATTGTCGAAGGCCGTTCCAGCTAAAGAGGCCGTTTCCGACAATACTAATGGTTCGCCTCGGTTCGTAGAAACAATGACGCGCTCGTCGTCGGGAACAACGCCTAACAGCGGAATGGCGAGGATTTCCCGCACGTCTTGCACCGACATCATATCATTTGCCAGCACCATTGCAGGCCTGATCCGGTTAACGATCAGCCTAATTTTTTTGACATTGTTGGCTTCTAGCAGCCCGATGACTCGATCGGCATCCCGGACAGCAGCGATTTCTGGAGTGGTGACAATGATGCCTTCTTGCGCCGGGGCGATCGCATTTTGAAAACCCTGTTCAATTCCAGCCGGAGAGTCAATCAAAATATAGTCGTATTTTGCTCCCAACATCCCCACAAGCTGCTTCATTTGCTCAGCGCTGATGGCATCCTTCATCCGAGTTTGGGCAGCCGGCAACAGCACCAAACGCGGCTGCCGCTTATCTTTCACCAAAGCTTGCTCTAACCGGCACTCTCCGGCGAGAACTTCTAAGGCCGTGTAAACAATGCGGTTTTCTAAGCCCAGCAGCAAGTCTAAATTTCTGAGACCGAAATCGGCATCAATGACGGCAACATTGCGCCCCCGCTTAGCTAAAGCCATGCCGAGATTGGCTGTGGATGTGGTTTTTCCCACTCCGCCTTTCCCTGATGTAACAACAATAATGCGAGCCATAAGCGATTTTAGATTTATTAGTCAGTTGTCAGTTGTCAGTTGTCAGTTGTCAGTTGTTAGTTGTCAGTTGTCAGTTGTCAGTTGTTAGTTGTCAGTTGTCAGTTGTTAGTTGTCAGTTGTTAGTTGTCAGTTGTTAGTTGTCAGTTGTCAGTTGTCAGTTGTCAGTTGTTAGTTGTTAGTCGTCAGTTGTCAGTTGTCATTGGCAACGGTATTATTTGGGGTTGCTAATTAGCTGATTCTTTGGATATTTTTCCGTGATTTTGTTATTAATTGAATTAGGAAGTAGTTTAGTTTTGTGATGGTAGTGAACATCAAGAGTTTGCACTACCATCACAAAAAAATGCTTTTGTCAAGCCGGAAATACTCCCTTGAATCAACTCAACGCTCAACACTAATAACTCTCCTTGTTCCACCAATTCTCTCTGAATTTGCCTTGAAAATTTAAAACTTCCTTGACTGACTGATTTCGCCAAGACCAAAATTATAAAGCGCAGACTTAAAGAGAAGTAGTATTGCCAATAACCAATGACCAATGACTAATGACCAATAACCAATAAAATAACCAATAACCAATAACTAATCACCCCCACTTAACTGCGATTTGTCAAAATCCGAGGCTCTACCGATCCGAATTCCTTGAGGTGTCACATAGGCGACTTCCGGGAAAAACTGAGCGGGTGAGGTTTCAGGGCCTCTGGCCACATACTTAGCAATCCTAATCACCATCGGTTCCATCTGCAAGGTCATAATCACGCTTTTGGTATTGCCACCGGCACCGGCGTGCACTACGCCCCGCAAACGCCCCCAAACTAGGATATCTCCTCCGGCGATGACTGAGCCACCGGGATTTACATCTCCCAAAAGTACGATCGTCCCTGGATGGCGAATTTCTACGCCCGATCGCACTGTCATCTGCAAATATAAAGGTTCCGCCAGCGATTGCGGTTTTTCGGCCACCGTTTGACTCAGAGAAGAAACCGGAGGCTGCTGTTCTACACAATAGCCTGCAGTAGCGGCAGCAACGGCAGTTTGGCGGCGGCTGGTGTAGACTCGTTTGAGTTGCAGTTCCACTTCCGATAGGGCATCGGCGATTTCTTGCAGTTGGCGGATATCTAAAAGTCGATCGCTCCCCATCAATTTTACTTCTGCATTTGGCTGCCAAAAGCGTTCTCCTGCATTCAGCCTAACTTTTAGCTGCTGGCAAAGTTCAGTCCAAGTCGAAGCTGCACCAGTTGCGGCCTCGGTGTTGGTTTCTGGGGGAAGCAGCAACAATAGTTGTCCGTCTTCAGTCTTGAGTCGGACTTGCAAATCTAAGCTGATTTCGGGTGTTGATTGAGCAGCAGCAGCGGCTCCGGCAGAGGCATCGGGTATCATGAAACAGTTCGATCTCGGGTAGGGACAGGTTAACATCAATATTAGCTTGAGTCGTCTTTTGCCTCAGCCTTTGGGGGGAAAAGTCTGGTTTTTTTATTTTTAACGGCAGCTATGGCAATTATATTTTGTTTGCGAACATTTTTTTTTGATCGATCGCAGAGAGTACAGGTATAGATAGGACTTACGCACCAGTGGTGAGAAACCGGGTTTTTTTGCAAAAATACTGCATCTAGACCTTTAATAGCAATTCCGGTTGCACTCCTCATGATTTTAACTGTCAACAGTCAACAGTGAATTTACTATTCCGATGAAGAGAGGATTTGATATAATTTAGATAAAAAATCGGTTAGGATTGTGTACTTCATAAACCTAGAATAGGTTGTAATATTACTTTTGCTCTCGCAACACATAGCCAACTCCCCGAACAGTATGCAGCAAGCGTTTTGAGTTACTTGCTTCTAACTTAATCCGTAACGCCCGAATATACACTTCAATAATATTTGACTCGCCCATAAAATCGTAACCCCAGACTTTTTCTAAAATCCGATCGCGCGTAATGACTTGACGGGGATTTCGCAGCAAAAATTCTAACAAATCAAACTCTTTAGCCGTGAGTTCAATTAGTTTATTTTCTCGATAAACTTCGCGGGTTAAACAATTTAAGATTAGGTCTTCAAATTCTAAGCTATCAGGGTCATTTGGTTGGAGGCGACGGAGACGTGCTTTTACCCTCGCTAGAAGTTCTTCGATACTGAAAGGTTTAGTCACATAATCATCAGCGCCAGCATTTAATCCCGTTACGCGATCGGGGACTTCATCTTTTGCTGTTAACATAATTATTGGTACTTGCACGCCAGTCGATCGCAACCTCAAACAAATATCCAATCCAGAGATACCCGGAAGCATCCAATCTAGAATCAATAAATCCGGTTCAGCCGTGCGGGCGATCGTCAATCCATCCAATCCATTGGGGGCGACGGTGACGTGATAGCCTTCTAGAGTAAGTTCCGATTCGATGAACTTCGCTAGTTTAGGGTCATCTTCAACCAGGAGAATGCGATCGCTCATAGTTGTGGATTCCAGACAGGTAAGGTGATAGTAAAAATACTACCTTCTCCCGGTTTCGATCGCAGCGCGATACGTCCTTCCATACCTTCGATCAGGCTTTTGGCGATCGCCAATCCCAACCCTGTACCGTCTCTAGAGCGAGTCATTGACTCATCCACCCGGTAAAACCGCTCAAAAATCCGGTTTTGATGGGGGAGAGAAATACCAATTCCGCGATCGCCCACATGAATCATCACCTGCTCTTCCCTCTTTTCTAAGACTAATTCCACAGGTTGTTCCGAATCAGAATACTTAATTGCATTATCAAGCAAATTAATTAAAACTTGTTGTAAACGAGCTTGATCCGCACAGGCTACAACATCTTCATCATTGGAAACCAAAATAATTTTTCGATTGCTAACTTTTTGACTCATTTCAACCACCTCAGCCACCAGAGTATTCAAGATCACCGGATGCAAGCGAAAGTGCAAATTGCCACTATCAGCCCGTGCCAAATCGAGTAAATCTTCTAACATCCGAATCGTGCGTTCAGTTTCACCAACCGCTGTTTCCAGTGCTTGCTGCTGATAGTCACTTAAATTAGTGCTGCGTCGGAGCAAACTTTGTAAATAACCGAGAACAACCGTCAGGGGAGTGCGTAATTCGTGAGAAACATTGCCGACAAATTGGCGTTGTTGCTCCCAGGAACCCGACAATCTAAACAACATCTCATTAAAAGTTTGTGCAAGTCCTAAAATCTCATCAGGAGCCTCATCCAGTTGGAGTTTTGCCGCCTGCAAATTATCAGCAGACAAAGTGCTAGCCACTTGACTCATGTGTTCCAAGGGGCCCAGAGCATGGCGGATCCGACTGGCGATCGCCAACATTAACACCAAAATTACCACAATACTGACAACAATTAAACTCCGAATCCCATCATTTAATTGACGTTGCTCGTCAGTGATATCTTGAGAAAAATATACCGTACCCAGCAACTGATTTTTGATTCTCAGAGTCGTGCTACAGATCACCATGTAGCGATCTTCCACCCGCACAAAAGTCGGCTCAGCAGGAACTTGCGTCAATGAAAGCATCTTCGTAATCTTAGAAGATTGCAGATCCATATCAGGTGAATTTACCAACAGCATCCCGTCATTTCGCTTCACCCACACCATAATTCCTCCTGTAGAAGCTTTATGAACGCTTCGAGTTAAACCAATTTCTAGTGAACCCATTTCACTATAAAGTTCAACCTGTTCGGGAAAACGCATTCCAATATATTCCAGCGTTTGTTTGTGCGCACCGACTAGATTTTGTGACCTTTGCCAGCCAGACCAAAATGCCACGCTGCCAAGTCCTAAAATCGAGAGTAACAGCAATTCCAGCGTCAGGCGAAACTGAAGCGAAGAAGTAGAAATTCGCTTACCAGTAAAATGATTAATAGCAGCTCTAAATTTGGTTATATGCTTCATTCAATTTACCAATTCCCAATTCCCAATTCCCAATTCCCAATTTCCCATCAGAATGCTCGCTTAAAAATTTTCTGCCGTGCCTTGAAGTTGGTTGAATTCAAAGCGTCGATCGTAATCTGTTTCACCATAAATATTAAAGCTAATTGTTGGTTCATCTCCGATCGCCTCCACATGATGAATTGCATCGGGCATAAAGCACAAAATGTCACCAGATGCAAGCAAAAGATCGCCCGCTGTTTTGATTTTATTGGAAAATTTAGCATTTGGCGATCGCTGCCAAAAAGTATTTTTTTCCTGTCCACCAAGTAGCGCCACCAGCCCCCAACTAGCATGATTGTGAATCGGAGAAACTGCCCCCGGAGCCCAAGCCACCAACTGCACCGTCAGAGGAAAAAATGGTTCATCATAAAGTGTTTGTACTGCCCATCCTGTCTCAGAGTCAGGCTCTAAAAGAGCAATTTGAAGCCAAGAAGAACCATCTAACAATTGGCGAACAAGAGGACAAATTGCCTGGAGTCGTAAATAATCATCACTAATTTGTTCTAATACATCTTCCAAGTCAGTTAAAAAGCGGTAAAGTCGGTAGGGATGAGTCAAATTTTGTGTTTGACTGATAGCCTCACCAACACGGTACTGTCCATCATCCGTTACTAACCAGTCTTTTCCTGTGATCATTTCTCAACTCGCGATTAAATGATTGAACTACTAAAAGATAGTCAGGCTTAATCTCCAGTCTATAAGATATTCCTGGTAACTAGATGATGGGTTCCTAATTCTTAGATGAATTTTTGCTGAAGAAACCGAGAGATAAAACTCTGAATGTTTTATCTCCCATCCATCTCTTCCTCATCTAGCACTCATTTTCTTGAGTGTTAATGTAAATAACCTCAAGTCTTGAGGACAACACCATTAGGACTGACGCACGGGTGGCCAGAAACCGGGTTTTTTACCAATAATCCTTCACTGTCACCCACAAATCAAGTAAAAACCCGGTTTCTTTTGTCAAAAGTGCGTCGAGGACAACAAAAAGCCAGCCGATTTGCCACAGAGTAAGAATTCTCAAGCTAATCTCTGGCATGGAACTGCTAACAATTTATCGGAAAATTAAACACATGAAAGTAAAATACTTTACCACGATCGCGATTGCCACTATTCTAGGCTTGGCAACAGCTAATGTTAGCTACGCCAACTTCAAGGGTGCCACAAACTCAAACTCTACAACCGTTTCATTCAAGATTGCAGAATCCAATCCTTGCGCTGGTAAAGCCAACCCTTGCGCTGGTAAAGCCAATCCTTGTGCGGGGAAAGCCAATCCTTGTGCGGGGAAAGCCAATCCTTGCGCGGGTAAAGCCAATCCTTGCGCGGGGAAAGCCAATCCTTGCGCGGGTAAAGCCAATCCTTGCGCTGGTAAAAACAGCACAACAACCGTTCATCCTAAGTATTACACCGAAAATGGTATGGCTCTTGACGGTCAGGATGTCGTAGCCTATTTTACCCAAAGCAAATTAGTGATGGGAGTTAGCCAATTCAAACATAATTGGGGTGGCACAACTTGGATGTTTGCTAGTGCAGCAAACCGCGATATGTTTGCTAAAAATCCTGAAAAATATGCTCCTGAATACGGTGGATATTGCGCTCAGGCTGCCAGTGAAGGAAATCTTGTTGCTACACAACCTGATGCCTGGAAAATTGTTAATGGGAAGCTTTATCTCAACTACGACAAGAAAGTACAAGCAGAGTGGATGGGTGATATCCCCGGTCATATTGCTTTAGCAAACAAAAATTGGCCTAGTATTCTGAATAACAAAGAATTGTTACGTTAAGCTTAATTAAAGCTGATGCCGGATACTCAGAAATCTTTTTGGAGCTATCATACTTGATTCAAACTCACATTTTGTACCATAATATTTCTGGTATTCGTTTGTAAATGGAAACGCCCTGGCGCTCCGGCGAGTTATTGTCTCTTTTGCTACTATCTGGGATTTTGTTGAAGCCTTGTGTGTTGTTCGATCGCGCGATCGATTGCGTGAAGGTATCAAAAGTTTAGTTAAACTGAGATATTGCAACACGAGTGTCCTGTAGGGGCTCACTTCGCCAACAGTCACAGAAAGTTACAGAGAGGTTGAATAAACCCGCTCTTCCCTATGAAAAAGCCTGATTTGAGATGGGCGCAAGATGTGAGGTTAAATCGAATTGAAAAACGAAAGGGTATTGTATGGAACTTAAAGATTTTCTGGCTTTGCTGCATCCGATTTTAGCTGTAGCGATCGTTTTTCCGATGCTTGGTGTGGTGCTGAATATGGCTTGGCAAACGATGCAGCGCCGCAAGCAAGTTGCATCCGGGGAAAAGAGCAAAATTCCTCCAGTAGTCGGTTCAGAACACCTGAAAGCAGGTAGAATTCTGTCTGGTTCGGTGGTAGGAGTGACGTTGTTGGGTTTAGGCTACGCGATTTTTGAGCATATTTTGACCGAACAAATTTGGAGCAAAAACTCGTTTCAAGTCGTTTTCATTGTGCTGATGTTTTTGGCGACTATTGCTTCTTTGGTGATGCTCTATCGATCGACACCGGCGTTATGGCGTGGCATATTTGCGACATTGACTGGTGCTGGCTTGGTGATTCTTGGCACTCAAGATGGCGTTTATCGGCTAACCAAGGAATGGTATTGGTCTCACTATTACATTGGCATCACCGCTGCGCTGCTGATGGTGTTTTCGCTGGCGATTGTTGAAGATATTTACAAAGATCGATCGAATCGGTGGCGCACTGTCCATGTCATCTTGAATTCGATCGCTGTGCTGCTCTTTCTGGGACAGGGAATGACGGGAACCAGGGATTTATTACAAATTCCTCTGAACTGGCAGAAACCCTATATTTATAGCTGTGATTTCCCCAATAAGACTTGCCCGAAACCGTAAGCAGGAATATCTGTGTTTTGTAAAAAGGATTTTTTGGGCTGGGCGATGCTAGAAATACACAACACAGATGCTCGCCGTCGCATTAGTGTTATTTTTGGCTTCCCGACTTCACAAACCTTGTCCAGAGAGGTTTAGAGCCACTTTAGCTGCTAGAAAATGTTTGAGTCCGGTTAAAAACTGCTGAATAAAATAACTGCAAAAACTATTGACATTTGCCGCAATCTATGATTTTGCTAGCCACTGCGGTATTTGTCAAAAAAATATATTTACAAATGTTAAGTTTTACTTAAATTTAGTATTATAATTGTCGTAACTTCCAACTAAGTATTTATTCTCACTATCATGATAGCGGATCAATTTCCTTGGCTGACCGCAATTGTCATCCTACCCCTCATAGCTGCCGCCGCCATCCCTTTTTTGCCGGATACAGACGGCAAAACAGTCCGCTGGTATGCTCTGAGCGTTGGTATTGCAGACTTTGTATTGATGTGCTGGGTGTTCTGGACTCACTACGATCCGAGCATCTCTACTTTCCAAATCGTCGAGAAATATTCCTGGATACCTTCTTTAGGGCTCAACTGGTCTGTTTCGGTTGACGGGCTGTCGGTTCCGCTGGTGTTGTTGGCGGGATTGGTGACGACGCTATCTATTTTTGCTGCATGGGAGGTCGATCGCAAGCCGCGATTGTTCTACTTCCTAATGTTGGTGATGTATTCGGCACAAATCGGAGTATTTGTCGCCCAAGACATCATGCTGCTGTTCATTGTCTGGGAATTAGAACTAATTCCGGTGTACCTGCTAATCTCGATTTGGGGCGGACAAAACCGCCGCTACGCAGCTACCAAATTCTTGATTTACACCGCAGGCGCTTCCATCTTTATTTTGATAGCTGCCTTAGCAATGGGATTTTACGGCGGAGGAAACGTTACCTTCGACATGGTAGAACTCGGCTTGAAGGACTACCCGCTGGGTTTAGAAATCCTGCTTTATGGCGGATTGTTCATTGCCTTCGGCGTAAAACTGGCGATTTTCCCCTTTCACACATGGCTACCTGATGCCCACGGCGAAGCATCTTCTCCGGTGTCGATGATTCTGGCCGGCGTGTTGCTGAAAATGGGCGGCTACGGACTGATCCGCCTGAATTTGGAACTTCTTCCGAAAGCACACATTTACTTTGCACCGATTATGGCGGTGCTGGGTGTTGTTAACATTATCTACGGCGCGCTGAATTCCTTCGGCCAAACGAACATGAAGCGCCGCCTTGCGAATTCGTCGATTTCTCACATGGGATTCGTGTTGTTGGGTATTGCTTCCTTCACGGATTTGGGAATCAACGGGGCGCTGCTGCAAATGATTTCCCACGGTTTGATCGCCTCAGTATTGTTTTTCCTGGCGGGCGTTACCTACGATCGCACCCATACAATGGTGATGGACGAGATGGGCGAGATTGGGAAAGTGATGCCGAAAGTTTTTGCCTTGTTTACCGCAGGCGCAATGGCATCTTTGGCACTCCCCGGTATGAGCGGTTTTGCTAGCGAATTGTCAGTCTTTGTAGGCGTTGCAACGAGCGATGTTTACGGCTCTTCTTTCCGCGCGGCGATCGTGTTTTTGGCGGCGGTGGGAGTGATTTTGACACCGATTTATTTGCTCTCGATGCTGCGACAGTTATTTTACAACTGTGGAACATTGGCGGCTTGTGACCTTGAGGATCTAGATTTGCGGAATCAGCGAGAGAATCTGGATGAAGCGGTTTGTTTCGGTAATAGTTGTATTTTGCCTGGTGATGCACAGTTTATTGATGCTAAACCTCGGGAAGTGGCGATCGCATTTTGCTTTTTGATACCGATTGTGGGAATTGGTTTTTATCCCAACATGGCGATGCAAGTTTACGATGCGACGACTGTGGCGGTAAACGCCGAAGTCCGCCAATCTTACAGCCTAATTGTTCAAGAAAATCCTCAGATTTATGCGAAGGGATTTTTGACACCCAAAATTGCACAGACTCCAACAGCCCCTGCTTTGGGCCAAATTACTGGATCTGAATCTGCATCGGCTTTCGGTATTGTCAAATAATTTTATCGAATTCTGTTTTTGTTGAAAATTGGGCGATCGCTTTTTTTGAAAGGGCGATCGTTTTTTTTGTCAAAGAAGTTGTTAGTTATTGGTTATTGGTTGTTAGTTATTGGTTATTGGTTATTGGTTATTGGTTATTTGTTATTAGTTATTGGTTATTTGTTATTTTAGCCGCTCGCGAAGTCGAAGGCTAGTTATTAGTTATTTTAGCCGCTCGCGAACGTCCAACGTCATCACGAAGAAGGCTATAACGGCTTCGCTCAGGGTGAAAAGAAGAAAGAAGAAAGCGTAGGGTGCGTCTTCCTCGAAAATTTATAACAAAAAATCGACAATTTCATAGATCCGCTACGTCAGATTGTCGATGGAATGTACGGAATTTTTGATGTATCCGCACCCCACAACTACTCGATCAAACGCACAATTCGGTTCGTAGTGCGTCTTGGTGTCCGTCAAATTCTGCTACTCGATTAAACGCACTACGAACCATTTTTGTGATGGTAATCTACGGGACATGATACGATCGCTCGGAAAATAGCATATTGACGGCGCTCAACGCAGATTTCAAGTCTTGAGAGGACATGGATGCAATTCAAGTCTACTGAAATTCCCAAATAATCTGCGCTAGATTCTCCTTCGCATATCCCACCTCAAGCGTCGATTTATCCTCCAAACCGGAGACAACTTTCGTCAGGATATTTAGCGGCTCTTCAAAGCCTGTAGTTTTCAGAAACAACACTTGCAGCCGATTTTTAACTAATGCTAAAATTGAGCGACTGCGAGATTCTTCACCTGCTTTTTCTTGAGCAATACTCTGGCTAAAATTGTGAGTTTTCAACAGCCGCATTCTTTCTGTTCCTTGCGTTTTAACCGTTTCCAAAACCTCCACCCGAATCTGCTCAACCAATCTTTCGCTGACGTATTTCACAATTAAAGGCTGAAGCCTAAAAACAGTTTCTCCGCCCTCACTGATTTTTTCAATCAGCAAGCGACGGCTGAGAGAATCGAGATTTTTTAGCAAATCGGAAAGCGAGGAATTAACTAACATTTTTTCTCGCAAAGTCGTCAGGAAAATCGGACTTTGTGCAATAGCCAGCCAGCAGACAATCTCTTGTTCTGAATTCGACATTCGATCGAATTGCTGCGCGAGTAAATTGCTGATGTGTTCTTCAATAAATAACGCCGTCGCTTCTAAAAATTTGACAACATTACCATCAAAAAAATCATTAATTGTGGTTGCCACAATTTTTAATGCTAACAAATTTCCTCCGTAGCGAGCTAACAAAATTTCCCACTCTCGATCGCGAGCTGACAAGCCTTTTTCTTGGAAAATTTCTCGCGCTATTTCTGAAGAAATAGCGGGCTTGAAAGACCGTACTTTTTCTCCCGCCAGCAAAGCTAGTTCTGTAGGTTCTTCGGCACTAACTAGCACTAAACAGCTATGGTGATTGACTTGACCGAGGCGCACAATTAAATCTCGATAGCCTTCGCAGCCTTCGCGGTAGTGTCCTGCTAGTTCTTCGGGTCGGAGGACTGCTTCAAAATCGTCTACAATTAGCAGACAGCGCTGTTTTCGCAAATGCTCGATTAAGCGCGAAATTTTGTCGTTGAGATCGATCTTTTTCGATGGAGCGGCTAACGGCACATCGGGCTTTTTTGGGTTATAAAAAAGTTGAATTAAGCTGTCTAGAAATTCGGATGGTGTTGGTGTCGATCGCAGCGATCGCCAAATCACAAAATCAAACTCATGCTGTATCTGTTTCGCCAACTGTACCGACAGAGTTGTTTTCCCGCTACCGGCCAAACCCAGCAGCGCTACCAAGCGACAATTATCCGATACGATCGACTGTTTTAGCGCAGTTAATTCTTCACTGCGTCCGTAAAAAACCGCAACATCCGGCGCTTGGCCCCAATCTTCTTGTCTGCGCCCGTTAGCGGAGCGCTCGGAGAGGATCGGCATTTTGAAAAAAGATCCTTTACCTCCGGGACTAAAATCGCTTGCTCCCTGCTCTGCGTGGTATGAAAACAGCAACTGATGTCTCAATTCTGACAATTTTCCCGGGCCGTTCCCCCCAATCTGAAACTTTTTGTAAACTTCGCCTAGTCTTTTGCGAACGGCGATGTCGCTAATGCCGAGCTGTTTGGCGATCGTAGCGGTAGATTGACCGTCAAGAGCCATAAACACGGTTTTTAACTCGGCATCTGTCACACCGAGCTGTTTGGCGATATTTTGCACAAAGTTTTGAGGAATCGGAGTAGTCAAGGTAGGAATCTCGCCTCTACTAAAAATCTATCTTCTATTATATTCTGTGAGTTCTCGCGGGCGAACAATTGCATCGGTTAAAGTTCAGTTTGCTTGTTTTTTTTTCGGAAAATTTGAGATATTTTTTCCCAAATTCTAGGTTTTGGTACCAGTTTAAAAAACCATGCAACTGCGGAAAACCTCCCAACCCTAATGCAATCAGTAATATTATGTCCGAGCGAACAACAGCTATAAAACTGGTTTGTAGTGAGGACTTCAGCTTTTAAATTGGATGGGAACTTCAGTCCTCACTACAAACCAGAGCGTTATTTATTTACCGGACATAATATCATCTTTAGCAGCCCTCTATCAATCAAACACGCTCGCACTATCGCGGTATTCCTCAGCAGAAACCACCCGCCAACTTCCATCGCCCAAAAGTTCCAAAACCTGCTGGTGATATTTCAACAAACTCAAGCGGTGGCCGACACTCACAAACGTAGTTTTAGTTGCTTGCAACTGCTCATATAAATGTTGCTCGTTCTTCAAATCCAAAGCACTTGTCGCCTCATCCAAAATAGCGTAGCGCGGTTCTGTCAGCAACAATCTGGCAAAAGCTAAACGCTGCTGTTCTCCCAGCGACAAAATCTCCGTCCAATCTAAATCCGCCTCAAAACCGCCCAATCTGTCCGGCAAATCTGCTAAGTTTACTGATGCTAAGACGCGGCGAAATTTTGCCTCATCAACCTCGCTGCTGGTGTTGGGATACAGAAGTTGCGATCGCAAACTCCCCAAAATCATATAAGGACGCTGCGGCAAAAACAACATTTCCCCAAGTTCCGGCCGCACCAAACGGCCCGTTCCCGAGTCCCACAAACCCGCAATAGCCCGCACCAAAGAACTCTTTCCTGCGCCGCTTTGACCGACAATTAACAGTCCTTCTCCCGGCGACACCGCTACCGACAAATCCCTAATCAAAGTCTTTTGATGTTTGGGAGTATCTAAAGTAACGTGTTCCAGCGTCAACTGAGAATCAACTACTAAATCTATAGTTGTTTCTCCGGCACGAGATACCGCTTTTTCTGCTTCCAAAGTATCTGTAAATACAGTCAAACGATTGATACTAGCTGCAAAAGAACTCAGCGGTTCAATCTGAGTTACAACCACAGAAAAAGCACTTAAAACCTGACTGAAAGCAAAACCTGCTTGCGTGATATCTCCAAACTGGATTGTATCGGTTTTGTCGGCAAAGTAAGCAGGAGCTAGAAACAAAGCCGGAATAATCACAACAGCATATCCGTATCCTGTTGTGAAATAATCCAGATTTCGCTGCCAGCCAATTAGTAAATTAAAATTGCGGAATACTTCCACGAACCGCTGCTTTATTTGTGTCGATTCCTGTTCTTCTCCCCGGTAAAAAGCAATAGATTCAGCATTGTCGCGAATGTGAACCAGTCCGTAGCGGAAGTTAGCTTCTTTTTTAAGTTGGTTAAAATTAAGAGGTACTAATTTTTGCCCAAAAATCAGAGTGGCGACCGTCCCCAAGATAGCATAAACTATCAGGAATATCGAAAGTTGTTTGGAGATAGACCACAGGATACCTGTGAAAGATATAATGTCAACTATTGAACCCAAGATTATTAGCAAAAATGATAAACTTGTCCTGGTAAAAGATTTGACATCTTCGGAAATTCGCTGATCTGGATTGTCGATTTCTTTGTGAGAATTTATTTCATAATAAGCCCGATTTTGAAAATATTTATCGAGGAACTTATTGGTCATCCACTCTCGCCAGTAGAGACTTAATTTATCTTGGATGTAGCGGTAAATTACGACAATAGGAGTGCCGAGTGCAAAAACGCCTGCATAGACAAACAGATACTTCCAGTAATTGAGTTCGTCTTTTTTAGCTAGTGCTGTGTTAAAAAAGTTACCGACATAACTAATAATTACATTAAGCCCGCTAACTGACAGGGACAAAAATAGCAGCAAAGTCAATAAAGCCCAGGGCTGCCAGTGCGCTGTCAATCTGTTTTTGAAGCAGATAAAAGCAATGAAAGGAATAATTAGCATGAAAGCTACGATCGCAATTGCGGGCGAATTAATAATTCCTTTCAACAAAGTAACTAAGCCGGCTGCAATACTATTGACAAAATCTGGAAAAAGAGCAGCACCTCCGAGACATAAAGCGCTCACAGCCATAAACATCGCAGCAAAGAGAAATATCAACAGCAGTGCGACTAATCCTAAAAATCTTCTGCCGCCCCCAGGCTCTAAAGGATAAAAGTAAGGCTGAGCGATCGCCATAAATCGCTCCCACAACTGACGGTCAAATCGATTCATCTTTGCTTGTTACAAAACTACTTCGGCTGTTATAACATATCAAGTTTTATTACCGATGGCTGCAGTAATTTATTTGGGAGCCGATCGCAGAAATTAATCTCACCTACAGACGGATACTTGCTTGCCGGCTTAAATACGCGATCTAAAAAAAATGGGTCTTATAGCATTTTCATTTTTTGTTTTGCGTTTTTTGATTGAGAATGACTTATAAAATAGCGGTTTAGCAGCTATCCTAGAGTTGCATTGTTTTTTTGAACTGCTATTAGTTCAAGCTGGCAGATTCACGGAGCTACAAGTCAATTCTCAATGGGCATCTCTAGAATCTCAAATCGATGGAATCAGAAGAAGTCGCGGTTTGGTCGATCGACCCCGACTCGGATTGAGTGCTGTAAAATCGCTGGCTGATGCCCAAAATAACTTGCTTCATCAGCCAATACAAAACCGCAATTACTACAAATGTTGCAACCATTACTACAACCGGACGCTTGCCAATCAAATCGTTCATTACGGTGTTAACCAGCGCATCGGGGTTAGTCAGAATGTCCCAAGTGTTGAAGCGGATAAATCGCCCTAAATAAATGCCGATCGCCGAAAGTGCGTGAATAATCATCTCGGTGGCGAGAATAAATCTACCCCAACCCTGTTGCTTGAGATAGTAACCCAAATTCATCACCGACAGCACGTAAGCTCCAAACCCGGCCAGCATAAACGCCAGATACTGCGGAATTAAAGCCAGAGTCACAGTCCACACCGATCGATCCTCTTTAATCTGCTCAATCAGGTGAATGATATCAGTTAAAACGTAGGGTGCGTTGGGCAAAAATGCGATAAACCAGAAAAAACCGCCCCACCAGCGGAGAGAGCGAACTCCGCGCTGTCGCAGTACCCAGATATCTAAAGCCATCAGCGCGAGTGTAATGGCGATCGCCCCCAAAACGTAAGTTTTACCCACATCTTGCACAATGTGCCTCAGATAGGCTAAAACATGGCGCGTGCTCGGCACAAATGTAGCGCCCAGAAGAACCCACGTACCCCAAAGTAGCCAGCGCGATCGGGGTTTGCGGAACAGCCAAAAACTCAGCGCCAGCGGTAGTAAACCTAAAAACAAATTCCAAGACATCCAGCGGACATTGTGTCCCATTGCTTCGAGCGCTTCCAGGATTAATCCCATCATGTCAGTTTTTATCCATTTAAAGGTTGATGCAGCACCGCTTCTCTAGCAGCTTGGATCTATCTTAGTCGCTATAGCAGAGGGAAGAGGGAAGAAGTCATTAGTCCAACGTCATGTTTTGCTGTCCCCCCGAGCTTTCCGTCCAACGTCATCAGGAAGAAGGAAGAGGGAAGAAGGAAGAAGGGGAGCATTCGTGCACGAGTCGCTAATTTTTAGGGTGCGTCAGCTCGCGGCTCATCGCTCACAGCCTGAAAATTCAGCTATGAGCTGACGCACCCTACCAATCTAAAATCTATAATCTAAAATCTAAAATCGACTAGGTTTTGCCGATCGGAATTTCAATCTTAAAAGTCGTTCCCTGTCCCATTTTGGAAATACACTCAATCTTACCCTTGTGCTTTTCTACCACAATCGAGTGCGCGATCGACATTCCCAGCCCCGTACCTTTCCCCACAGCTTTTGTCGTAAAAAACGGGTTACAAATGCGATCGACTATCTCCTCGGGAATGCCCGTACCGTTATCCGAAATTTCCACCATCACAGTGTTTTGAGGCGTTACAGCAGTCCAAATAGCAATCCGGCCGGGATTTTTCTCTGCTTCAGAAACCGACAACTTGTGACAGCGTTCCTCAATCGCATCAATCCCATTAACAATAATATTCATAAACACCTGATTCAGTTGGCTAGCATAGCACTCCACCAGTGGCAGTTTGTCGAACTCCTTAATTACTTCAATGGCCGGACGGCTGTCGTGACTTTTCAAGCGGTGCTGCAAAATTAACAAAGTGCTATCAATTCCTGCATGAATATCCACAGGCTTCATTGCCGATTCGTCCAGCCGCGAGAAATTTCTGAGGGACAAAACAATTTGCCGGATGCGCTCGGTTCCTACCTGCATCGAACCCACAAGTTTTCTTAAATCCTCGGCCATGAAGTCCAAATCAATCTCTTCAATGCGATCGACAATTTTTGCATTAGGTTCTGGATACTCCTGTTCGTAAAGACTCACCAGACCGAGCAACTGTTGCGTATACTCTTTGAGATAATTAATATTAGCGTGAATGAAATTAACCGGATTATTAATTTCGTGAGCGATGCCGGCAACTAACTGCCCCAAAGAAGACATTTTTTCAGTTTGAACGAGTTGAGCTTGAGTAGAGCGCAATGACTGCAGCGCTGACTCCAACTCTCCGGCTCTTTGTCTTTCTCGCGCCTCGCTTTGTCGCAGTGCTTCCTCTGCTTGTTTGCGAGTCGTAATATCCAGGGAAAATCCAATTATTACCTTACCCTTACCGTCAGCATTCCTGCTAAAAATAGTATCCCGACTTTGCAGCCACAAAAATTGACCGTCTGCTGCCCGCATCCGGTACTCAATTTCCCTAATTTCGCCATCTTCAACTTCTACAAGGCTCGCGTGATGTTTCACGATTAGCAATAAATCTTCGGGGTGTATTAACTGAGGGATCATTGACGACTCCATCGCTATAATGTCGTCAAAGGTATAGCCCAAAAGCGCGAGTAGTGAATTATTAGAGTAGATATTTCGCTGTTCTTCCAAGTCGTAGAGATACAAAATACCGGGAGTAGCATTGGCGATTTTTTGAACGAACTGCTGGCTTTCTTGCAAAGCTAACTCAGCTTGCTTGCGATCCGTCACATCAATGGTGATGCCGTCCCAAAGAATATCGCCGTTTTCTTTAGCTTCAGGACGCGAATTTGTCTGAAACCAGCGAATTTTGCCTGAAGGCAGGACTAGCCGTCCTTCCCACTGCCAAGGTTGCAAACTTTGCGCTGAAACACCAATAGATTCGTAATAATTTTGGCGGTCATCGGGATGAACCAAATCTACTAGCAAAGCCGAATTTTGCACAACAGCTTCGGCTTCTAACTCAAACATTTCTCGGGAAGCAAGACTCATGTAAGGGAAACTGACAGAGCCATCTGGACGCAGCAAACATTGATAAATCATTCCCGGCAAATTAGCTGACAGCTTTTGGAATTTTGCTTCGCTCAAACGCAGTGCTTCCTCTGCTTGTTTGCGCTCGGTAATGTCAGTAATTGAACCAACGATGCGGATGGCTTTTTCATTTTCGTCCCACAAAGCTTGTCCGCGACTGAGTATCCATTTGTAGGAGCTGTTGTAGCACCACAATCGGTATTCGACGATATAATGTGGCGTTTTCCTATCTAAATGGTCTTGGAAAGCTTGCATTACTAAGGCTAAATCGTCGGGATGCGTGTCCCTGTTCCATTCGTCAAAGTAATCGAGATTTGGTCTGTGTTTGTATCCGGTGATTTCTTTAAATCTATTGGACAGGAATATTTCTCCTGTTTGCAAGTTCCAATCCCAAATGCCGTCATTGTTGCCTTTGAGCGCTAACTGCCAGCGTTCTTCACTTTGCATCAATTGAGCTGTTCTTTGTTTGACTATATTTTCTAGTTCTTGATTGAGCTTTTTGAGACTTTCTTCTGCTTGTTTGCGCTCGATCGCAATTCCTGCTAAATGCCTGACAGTTTCGATCGATTGCAGATCAAAATTTTGGGGAACGCGCGGTTGGGCGCAATACATGGCGAAAGTGCCTAAAACTTGACCTGTAGACGAAAAAATCGGACTAGACCAACAAGCTTTCAGTCCAAAAGTCAAGGCTAAATCTCGATAATTTTCCCACAAAGGATCGGTAGCAATATCTGTAACAATCACTTGTTCACGGCGGTAGACAGCAGTGCCGCAGGAACCGACATTCGGGCCGATGGCTGCACCATGAACAGCAGCGTTGTAACTTTCCGGCAAACTCGGCGCGGCTCCGTGCAGAAAATGTTGACCGTCTTCATCTAACAGCAAAACCGAACCCATGACATCTCTCGATTGCTGTTCGAGAATTTCAATTAAAGTATTTAAAGTATCGCTCAAAGAAGCGCCCTGAGTAATCATTTCTAAAATTTGTTTTTGACCGTTCAACCAATTTTCAGACTGCTTGCGCTGCGTAATGTCACGGGCTACTAAGAGCACCGTATTTTCTGTCATGGGCGAAATGTTAGCGAAAAACCACCTTTGTTCGCTACCAATTTGCAGATTATATTCTAAACTACTGACTTGATTAGTAGCGAGGGCGAGGCGAATTGACTCCAGAAACATTTCTGCTATTTCTGGCTCAAATATATCGCGGGTTTTTTGTCCGACAAGTTCGGCCCGTGGCTTGTACAAAAGTTCAGGACTGGTGGGGGCAATTTTCAGGAAGCGTCCTTCAACATCAAGCACAAAAATTACGTCGTTCATGGCAGCAAACAAAGCTAGCAATTCTGATTCAGAAGCTTGCAGGGCGATTTCAGCTTTTTTGCGCTCGCTAATATCTGTACCCACCGACAGAATCCCGATCGCTCGTCCTCGGTCATCGAGCAAAGGTTGGTTTCTCCAGGCTACCCAGACTTTTTCGCCATTGCGGCGGATGTTTTGATTTTCGTGTTTGAAGTATTTGTCCGGTTCTGTCGCACAGTCTCGAATTATTACGGCTAAATGATTTTCCGACAAATCGACCGAATCTACAATTGTGCCGATCACACTTTTGCCAATTATTTCTGCTTCTAAATACCCGAAAAAAGTTTCCGCAAACTCATTAAAAAAAGTAATCTTACCTTCGCTATCTAACTGCACAATAATGCTGTTAGCATTCTCCACCAATTGCCGATACTTAGCTTCGTTCGCGCGCAATTTCGCAGGCCCGTACACCCAGCTAAAGGCCACCGCCCCGCTGAAAACAGCCAGCCAGCAGCCAACAAACAGCAACCACCCCCGCAGCGGCGAATTCTGTTGCCATCCTCCCGCCGGAATTGCTGCCAACTGCCAGGAACCGTTGGGCAAGGTCACTTGCAGAACCACGGGACTTTTCTGAAAAATCGACTTGTGGCCGAAAAACACGTCCCCGATCGCTCCTTTGCCGTCTTTGCCGCGCACAGCATATTGTATGTTGGCTGAGGTGTCATTGAGTCCTGCTTCCTCGATCAGGGAGTTTTTATCGAGGATCACGCCGATCAACCCCCAGTAAACTCCTGTTTCAGGCTCTGCGTTCGGGGGTGTGAGAAAAATGGGTGTTCTGCTGACGAAGGCCAGGCCTCCCTCCAATAATTTCACGGGCCCGGCAACCAAAGTTTTTCTGGTGTTGATGACTTCTTCGACCATTTGTCGCTGTTCGGATACCGCCATCAAGTCAAGCCCGATCGCCTTTTTATTTCCCTCCGGCGGATAAATGTAAGCAATCGTCGTGCCTTTAACTAAAGTTATGTTGCGAATACCGGTTTGCTGTGCCAGCAGAATTCTCGTCGTCGCTGCAAATTCGGCTTCGGTGATGTTTGGGTTGTTGGAAATGTCAGCCACCAAACCCCGGATCAAAAACAGCCGGGAATTCAAAGAACTTTCCAGCTTAGAACGGACTGTACTGAGGCGATCGATCGTGCTAGCGCGCTTGTACTGCAAAAATCGCTGTTGTTCCGATCTATCTAAAATGCCAACTCCGACCAAAATTGCTACTGATGTGGCAATTGCTGCTAAATAAGGTGAAATTTGAAATTTTTTAATCTTAAAGTATTGCATTTGCCGGCACTTAAGCTATATTTCTAAGTCTTTAGATAGATTTATTTTAATTCTATTTTTCTAAGCAAATGCAATATTTCCGGGATACCGGGCTTGGGGCAAGAGTGGAGGGGTAGGCACGGGGGCACTACCCCTACAAGACAAAACCCTGATTTTTTCTAGAATGAAACAGCCCAGACTCTCCCTCTCCCCGTTCGGACTCGCGCACCCGAAAGACGGGATTTATTGGTTAAAATGGAGTTAGCAATAATTTTTGTCAGCGCTGGGCGTAAATCTTCATAGGGGCAATTTGATGCAGGAACAGTTGATGGAAGCGATCGCACCTTATCGCGATCGAGTAGATTATCTAGAAGTTCGCCTCGAACAAAGCGAGTCAACAGCGATTAGTTTTCGCGGCCCTGGGTTAGATGTAGTCAACCGCAGTTTCAGTCTCGCCGGCGGCATCCGCGCCTGTCACAAAGGCGGCTGGAGTTTTGTAACTTTTAACGGTTTAGCTGAGTTAAAAGCTCGGATTGAAGAAGCTGTCGTTCAGTCTCGTTTGGTTGGGAGCGAAAAAACTCTACTAGCAGATGTCGCTCCGATTCAAGATTATGTAGCGGTGGAATTTGGCCGCGATCCGCGCTCTATTACTTTAGCAGAAAAGCGGAAATTGCTCGAATCTTACAATCAGTTGCTGTTAGATTATGACCCGCGAATTCAGACGACAATGGCCGGTTATAGCGACAGATTTGGGATTACTTATTTTGTGAATTCTCAAGGTACTTGCATTGCTCAGGAGCGCTTGGACGTGACGGGGCGTTTCGGGGCGATCGCCCGGGGCGAGGGCGGTGTCGTCCGCCAAGGGTTTGAGTCGATTCACTCGCGATCGGACTACGGTGTCTTGACAAATATTGAAGATCGTGTTAAGAGTGCGGCTGTTCGAGCTGTTGGCCAACTAGACGCAAAACCGGTCAAAGGCGGTCAGTATCCGGTGATTTTAGACCCTTATTTGTCGGGGGTGTTTATTCACGAAGCTTTCGGTCATTTGTCGGAAGCTGACGGCATTTACGAAAACCCCAAAATGCAGGAATTGTTGACTTTGGGCAAGCCTGTGGCGATCGAACAATTGAATGTAATTGACGACGCAACTTTGCCGGGACTGCCGGGAACTCTGAAATACGACGACGAAGGCGTGCCCGCTCAGTGCAAGCATTTAATCAAAAATGGAGTTTTAGCAGCTCGGATGCACAATCGCGAGACTGCGGGCAAAATGGGCGAAGCTCCGACGGGAAATGCCAGGGCTCTGAGCGCTACTTTTATGCCGTTGGTGCGGATGACTAATACGGCGATCGAATCTGGCGCACATTCTTTTGACGAAATGGTGGGCGACATTGAGGAAGGAGTGTATGCAGTGCGGATGTTGGGAGGACAAACAAACGGCGAAATGTTTACCTTTGCGGCGGCTGAAGGCTTCATGATTCGCGACGGCAAATTGGCCGAACCGGTGAGCGATGTTACTTTAAGTGGCAATGTATTTCAGACTTTAAAGGATATTGAGTCGATCGGCAACGACTCAGTTTATGCCTACGGCGGCTGCGGCAAAGGCGGCCAAGGCGGTTTACCCGTCAGCGTCGGCGGCCCCCACCTGCGAATTAAAAATGTTGTAGTCGGAGGAAGATAGGCAGTTGGCAGTTGGCAGTTGGCAGTAGTCATTAGTCATTAGTCATTAGTCATTAGTCATTAGTCATTAGTTCAAAACTTATGCAACTGGCACATGGTGAAGGCGCGATCGCCCCCTCACGCCTCACCTTAACCAGTCCGGGACACTGACACGTTGACCAACGACTCAAAATCTACTATCGAGGGCTTCAGCTAGGTAGTTCAGTGTTTGGGAGACTTCAGAAATTACAGAGAAATTGGGGAAGTGCGATCGCGATTATAGACTTTACCAGACTTGACCCTGATTTTGTGTTTAATTCCCCTTAAGTTTCCTTCATCTCTACCCGATTATTCTGCCTAATAGGAATCTCAATCACAAATTCTGCACCCCGCTCTGTTGGCTGTGATAAACACTTCAAATCTCCGCCGTGCTTATCCACCACAATCTGATAGCTAATAGATAATCCCAAACCAGTACCTTGACCCACAGGTTTAGTTGTAAAGAAAGGACTAAATAGATGGGTTATTACCTCACTTGTTATCCCCAGCCCATTGTCTTTCACACTGATTATTACCCAATCCTGATTCAGCATAGCAGTACGAATCGTAATCGTACTAGGCTCGTTTTTAATTTGCTCCGGGCTGCGTTTTTTGTCATAGGAATTCAAGGCATCAATCGCATTGCTCAGCAAATTCATAAATACCTGATTCAACTGACCCACATAACATTCTATTTTCGGCAAATCTCCATATTCTTGAATAATTTGAATAGGTGGACAATCCGGCTTAGGCTTGAGCCGACTCTGCAAAATGACTATACTGCTGTCGATGCCCTCGTGAATATTAACGAATTTCATCTCAGCTTCGTCAAGGCGGGAGAAGTTCCGCAACGTCAGCACAATCTGACGGATACGTTCAGCCCCTACTTTCATCGAAGATAGCATTTTAGGTAAATCTTCTCTGATAAATTCTAGCTCTATGTTGTCAATTAAAGCTGCGATTTCAGGGTGATTATGGGCATCATGCTGTTCGTAAAGGTTGATTAAATCCAATAGCTTCTGACTATACTCATTGACATAAGTTAAATTGCCATAAATAAAATTAACCGGATTATTAATTTCGTGGGCAACACCAGCAACTAACTGTCCTAAGCTAGACATTTTCTCAGTCTGAATAAGCTGAGATTGGGTGCGCTGTAACTTTTGCATTGCGACTTCTAGTTGGATAGCTTTTTCTCGCTCTCGCACTTCCGATTGCCGCAACTTCTCCTCTCTTTCTTGGCGGGAGCGCTCGTTTTCCTTTAGCTGTTGTACGTGGGACAATGTTTTGTTAATTGTAATTTCTAAATCATTAAAATCTATAGGCTTAGTCAAAAAATCAAAGGCTCCGGCGTTCATCGCCTTTCTAATATTTCCCAAGTCGCCATAAGCCGATATAACTATTGTTTTGACTAGGGAAGCTATCTGATTAAGTTTCCCTAACAAAACGATGCCATCCATAACTGGCATATTAATGTCAGTCAGCACAATGTCTATATCCGGTTGTTCTTGTAACTTTGCCAGCGCTTCTACGCCATTATACGCAAAAAAAACTTGGTATTCTTCCGCACGGATCTTTTTTCTAAATTTCTGGGAAATTAGAGATTCTAAATCTGGCTCGTCATCCACAAATAATATTTTAGCTGGCATATTAGCCTCTTAGTTGCTAGTAGAAGGAAGAAGGAAGATGGGGAGAGGGAGACTGGGAGACTGGGAGACTGGGAGACTGGGTGCAACTAACAACTAGCAATTAGCAATTAGCAATTAGCAATTAGCAATTAGCAATTATATTTCATTGTGACTCCAAATTCATTATTTTATTTTTGAGAACTTCAAAATTCACAGGCTTAGTAATATAGTCATCAGCCCCATAAGCCATTGCAGTTTGGTGATTGTTCTCATCTTCATAAGCGGTAATCATAAAAACTTTTAGATCGGGAAACTTTTCTTTGATAATTCTGAGCAGTTCTATCCCATTCATCCCGGGCATATTAATATCCGACAAAATCAAGACAATCGACGCTTCTTTATGATTTTCTAAGTATTCCAAGGCGGCCTCTGCTGACAGGGCAAAATAAAAGTAAATTTGCCCTGCTTTGATTTCTTTTCTAAACTTTTGAGTAAACAAAGATTGAATATCTTCCTCGTCGTCTACAACCATTACTTTCATTTTTTTACTCCTTGATTTCTGCTGTTTTTTTCGGCAATGTGATGATAAACTCTGTGTAATTTCCTACTTCTGTTTCGACTTTTAGTTCTCCGCGATGTTGCTGGACGACAACATCGTGACTGATAGAAAGACCTAAACCAGTACCTTCTGCTGGTGGCTTTGTAGTAAAAAAGGGATTGAAAATTTTATCAAGTACCTCTGGCGTTATCCCTTGGCCATTATCGCGAATGCGGATTTCAATCCGACCGTCCAGATTTCGAGTTTTCACGTCAAGTACAGGTGAAAATCCTGACCCGATTTCTTGTTGCTTTTTATGGGCTGCATAGCAAGCATTGCTAATAATGTTAAGAAAAACCCTACCTATGTCTTGTGGCACGACCTTTACTTGGCCAATGTCATTGTCATAGTCGGTTTCTATGGTAATGTTAAAAGCAGTTTCCTTAGCTCGCATCCCGTGATAGGCTAGATTGATATATTCTGCCAATAAACTATTGATATCTGTGGCTTCCCAATGGGCGCTTTGTCCCCTCGAATGCAACAGCATATTGCCAACTATTTTGTCGGCTCTTTGACCGTGTTGATTGATTTTTTTAAGATTTCCTTTGAGATCGGTTAATAGCTCGGCAATATATTCATTGGTTTCTGGCTCTAACCGTTCTCCTTGATTTTCTAATTCTTCAAACAGTTCTTCGGTTAATTCAGCAGAAAGTTCTGAAAAATTGTTGACAAAATTTAAGGGATTTCTAATTTCGTGGGCAATTCCGGCTGTTAAACTGCCCAGAGAAGCTAGTTTTTCTTGGACAACTATCTGATTTTGCATAGCTCTGAGATTTTCTTCGATCCGCTGGCGCTCTTGAATTTCATTCTGCAATTGCTCTACAGTATGGGTGAGTTCAGAGGTACGCTCCTCGACTTTGATTTCTAGTTCCTCATTAGCCTTTTGCAGTGCTTCTTGGGCTTGCTTGCGATCGGTGATATCGCGGACGATCGCCACATATTCTTGCAGATCCTGATTGGAAAGGGAAGCTTCTTGAGAGAATCGGTCGGAAATGGCAACTTCTAGAATGCGCGAGTCTCCATTGGACAACTTGAGAGTTTGTTCGCTGCGACTGAGCCAGTCTTCTGGCTGAGTCTCTAATCCGGGTAATAATTTGTTTAGGTGAGACCCCATTAGCCTAGTAGAATTGATTCCGAAGACGCTTTCAGCAGCAGGATTAGTCTGGCGAATTACACCTTTTTCATCGAGCACTACGATCGCATCTAGGGCAATGGTAAATAACTGTTCTGCCCCCTCTCGTGCTTCATCCATTGAGACGACTTGGGGTAAACTCGTCCAGCACGCAACGGCCACCCCAACAAAAGCAACTAACAAAACCAGCACTACTAATAGATTCAATCCAACACTAGAGTTAGCATATAATCTGATGCCAAAAATCCAGCCCACAGCGACGGCGCTGACAATCAGCAAGATCAAAATTACAACCTGAAACGCCACAAAATCTGGCATTTTGCTCTGGCTTCTGTTGCGGTAAAGCCGAATCCACCACGACGGATGGAAGGGGGCAAAAGCAATGCGACTTATCCCTGCATCTACTGCCAAAACGGCAAGGGGAAAAAACAACCCAATGATAAAGTCTTGCCAGCCCCAAGCCAAGCCTCCGACTACCAGCACCACCGCATCTACTATGAAGAAGGCCAGCGACCACCAAGGCCACCGAACTTCTGGACTACCCCGCCGCAGCCACAGTGATAGATGGAATAGTGTCAGGCACACAACCAAGCCAACATTAGTAATCGCCACAAGCCGAGGGACATTTCCCCAAGCTAGACAGATTAAACTCAGAACCAAAACCAGCACAAGCCCAAATCCAAATACACCCCGTCGGGATACAACTGCGAATGTTGGCGAAATATGTCCGTCTACGGCAAGTTGGTACAACATCCGAGGGCAGTTGGAAACTATGGTCGCGCAACTCAGAAGACAGCTAGCGACCACCAGAAACGTGACGAGGGAGGGAACCCAGGGCCCCCACAATACCTGACAGGCAGCTAATAAATTCAAGAATACGTCATCTTTCAGACCGGGATCGGTGGCCAAGCGCATCAGTACCCAAGCGCCTCCTAAAATCACAGGCAGCATCCCCAGTGCGGAAATTTTGAGAAACTGCAAGGTTTTAGTAGGGTTGCGGCTATCCGCTACGAAACTGGCGGCAGAGTCACAGCAGTAGAAGATGTATGTACCAAAGTAAAACCACTTAGCCCAGTCAATAAAGGTGAATGGCGGCCAAGTTGCGGGGAAAAATCCGGGACTGTTTGCGGAAAAAGCTAACCAGAATAGACCATAAATGGAAAAAACGGATAATACGCCGACTGTCGGCAACACAAAAAAGGCGTGCAGAATACTTAAGGCGCGAGTGCCGCTGAATGTCAAAATGAAAGGTAGGAGCGTGAAGGTAATATTTAGTAAAGTTTCAGGACAGCTAAAACCTAAACTATTGAGGTTGACTTTGATTAGCTGCGTCAGTACGATCGCAGAAATTGGCAGTGTTGCTACCCAGCTTAAAAAGTATCCGATCGCTGCATAGCTTCCCAGACCCGGATAATTTTTCAGCAGTCGGGCGGTATAGTTGGGCGTTCCCCCAGCCATGTCTGGGAAATACTCACCGATGCGTTTTACCTGTAGATTGAGCATCATGCCCATGAGAATACCGGGCAACCAGACGAAGATGGCGCTAGGCCCGATCGCTGCTTGGATAGCTGTGGCGATAGTAAACCAATTGGCGTGACCTGTGAGCCCAAAGCCCGATGTTTCCACCGCACTCAGGCTTCGAGGCAGGCGCATGAGCGATCGGCTATTAAGATTTTCTTTTGGGGAAGGCTGAGCTGGTTCTGAGTTGTAGCCGTTTTCCGGCTGGTGTCGGATGCCGATCGCCATCAATTTTACCTATTATTTTGGGGATTTTGCTGTCGCGACCCTGATGTTCAGCTTTATAGCTTTTAACTTTTTCCGTTAAGCATTTTTGCTAGTCTTAAATTTTGGCAAAGCTGCCTTTCCCAGTAAACCATGAAAATCTATCTCAATCCCTCTTCAATATTACCAGGAGTTACGCAACTATCACAGATCGGTGTACCAGCACCAAAAAATTAGACAATAAACATCGAACGGGAAGTTTTAGTTGCTGAATTAAATAACTTAATAGCAACCCATGTTTAATTTGATATATTATTTGACCATTTTTATCGGCTCAACTTTTGAGCACCCACACAAGTTCATGGCAAGCAATATGATTTGTTTGAATTCTAGCTTGAAGGAACTGGCAAGATTCTCTCCCGATTAATTGCTTGAGTCCCTTAGGAAATTGCTCAATTTTCTAACTAATAGCACACACATGAGTGTACGTCATTCGTGTGCTTATTGAGTTTGGTCGTTATATCGTTTCCGGTTGCATCGGAATGATACGGAGGACACCGCGAGAGCAAGAGTGTCCCTACCCCGATTATCGTAGGGACTAAGGCCAAGCCCTGTCCTGACTGTGGGTAATATTAATTCCGATGCTACCGGAGTTGATATTAGTCGCGACTGTCAACTGGTGAGTGATCCTGACTGGTTAAAGTGATGGGTGAGGGGCTTTAGTCCTGTAGTTATTACTAGGGTGCGCCTCGGCGCAGTTTACAACTACAGATAGTGTAAAAATAAAAGCAATGCAGTATAATTCCTGTTCTCCGTTCTTCCCTATTCCTTCTGACTTAATAACTTACGCCAAAAATGGTTCAATCCGGTATTGGTAGAGGCTCTGTTCGCCGAGGCGCACCCTACAAATAGAGTTTGTGCGTGCCCTCTTCCTTCTTTCTTTTCCTTATAAATAAAAAAAACCGGTTTCATCAAGAAATCGGTTTTTTTTTCTCTCAACAAATAGAGGAGTGAAAATTTAACGAATAGCGGTTGCCGGAATTCTGCAATTTCTCGCACAACCCTCTAAACCAGACTGCGGGCAAATTCTAGTGGCAGCTTCTTACAACTGTTTCATTTCCTCTTCCAGCACCCGAACCAAATCTTGATTACCGCTTGCTCTAGCTACTTCAATGCGGTGCATCAGTTGCTTGTGAATGTTATTGCGGTGGGTTTCAGCTACTTTTTGTACGTTTTTGCGATTTGTGTTCATGATGGACATTCCTTATATTTAATTTGTTGTACCGACTACTTCTCTAATATAGCGCGAAATTGCAAAAAGTATCTAAATTTACAAAAAATTTACACTTGTGGAGCGATCGACCGCAATAACCTACAGTATTTGCGATAAGTCAATAGCGATATCTTAACATTTCCCACAATCTAAAGCAGGGCGAAGCGCGAACCTACAAACTCAACTATATTTATTCAAGCGGTACGCAGCGCACACCCTACATTGACTGAAGACTCAAAACTTGCTCCAAAGCCTCTACCAACTGCTGCAGGTGTGCGAGCTCGTGAGTTGCCATCAGCGAAATCCGAATTCGGCTTACACTTACAGTCGGAGGCCGAATCGCTGGAGCAAAAATACCAATTTCCTTGAGTTTGCTGGCGGCTGTTAAAGCTGTGGCTGCATCTTTTAAGGGCAAACTGAAAATTGGGGAGAGGGAGTTGTTAATTGGTAATTGTCGATTGGTAGCACAATATTTGAAAGTTTCAATATTACGCTGCAACCGCACTCGGCGTTCTGGTTCTTGCTGTACAATTCTCACAGCTTCCAAAGCAGCCGCTGTGTCAGCAGGCGTTAATGCTGTAGTATAAATCCAAGTTGCAGCTCGATTGCGGAGAAAGTCAATTAAAGCCGCAGAGCCCGCAACGTAGCCACCCAAACTTCCCAAAGCTTTGCTTAGCGTGCCCACTTGGATTAGCGGCAATCCCGTACATCCGAAATGTTCCGCGCAACCAGCACCGCTAGCACCGAAAACTCCTGTAGCGTGAGCTTCATCTACTAATACCATGCAGTTAAATTGTTCCGCCAAAGCTAGCAACTGCGGCAGCGGACACAAGTCCCCATCCATGCTGAAGACGCTATCGGTAATAATTACACACTTGCGGTATTGTGCCCGATTTTGCTCTAGTTTGGCTGTTAAATCCTCAAGATGGCAACGATCGTACTCTAGCACTGTTGCACCGCTGAGCGCTGCTCCGTTTTTGAGGCTCGAATGGTTGTACTTGTCAGATAATATCAAATCGCGCTTGCCGACAATCGAGGCGATCGCCCCTAAATTCGCTAAATATCCCGAACTGAATACTAAAGCGTCTTCGGTTTGTTTTAAATTAGCTATAGCCTGTTCTAGCTGTCGGTGCAAATCGCGGTGTCCGCTGAGCAACCTCGAACCCGTCGCGCCCGTACCAAATTCCTTTGTTGCAGCCACAGCCGCTTGAATTAGCCTGTCATCCCCCGCGAGGCCGAGATAATCGTTGCTGGCAAAGTTAATCAGCCGGCGGTTTCCTAATTTTACCGCAGGGCCTGGGCAACTTTCGATCGATTGGGGCGATCGATACCAATCGGCCCGGCGAACAGTGTCCAGGGATTTCTCTATCCAAGCGTAAGGGTCTGCGTTCATATTGTTTAGCGATCGGGTAATAAGTTATATTAGCGGGTGATCAGTTCCTCCGCATCACCAAAGCATATGCCACTCACTAAAAAATACAGATTAGTCACCCGCAGCGACTTTGACGGTCTTGTCTGTGCCGTTTTGCTCAAAGAACTCGATTTGATCGACGAGATTAAATTCGTGCATCCTAAAGATATGCAGGACGGAAAAATCGACATAACAAATAACGATATTACCACCAATTTACCCTATGTTGAAGGAGTTTATCTAGCCTTCGACCACCATTTCAGCGAAACTCTCAGACACGAAAAAATCAAAATCAATCACATTATCGACCCCTATGCAGCTTCAGCAGCTAGAGTGTTGTACAAATATTATGGAGGCAAAACAAAGTTTCCCAATGTCTCGGAGGAAATGATGGCGGCAGTTGACAAATCAGATTCCGCTCAATTTGCCCAAGAAGAAGTTTTAGACCCGGAAAAGTGGGTGCTGTTAAACTTCTTGATGGATGCTAGAACTGGGTTGGGCAGGTTTAAAGAATTTACCGTTTCCAACTATCAGTTAATGATGCAGTTAATTGATTACTGCAAAAGTCATACTATCGACTCAATATTGCAGCTTCCTGATGTGAAAGAAAGAGTAGATCTTTACTTCGAGCAATCAGAAAAATTCAAAGAGCAAATACAGCGCTGCGCCCAAGTTTATGATAAATTAGTTGTTTTGGATTTGCGTAACGAAGATGTGATTTATGCAGGGAATCGTTTTGTAATTTATGCTTTGTTCCCCGAGTGCAATATCTCGATTCACGTACTTTGGGGGCTGAAACAACAAAATACGGTTTTCGCAGTTGGTAAGTCAATTTTTAACAAAACTTCTCAAACTAATATTGGGGAGTTAATGTTAAAATATGGTGGTGGCGGGCATCAGAACGCCGGAACTTGTCAGATTGAAAATGATAAGGCTAGTAAGATTTTGAAAGAGTTAATTGCCCAGATCGAGCAAAATGGTTAAATTGGCTCGATCTTTTTTGCAGTCTAGACATTAGTTTCTAGACCTCTTGCATAAATCAGAACTAGATTTTTCAAGCGCAGATTTAAGCTAGATAAACACTGACAAACGCAGATTATTTCAAGATAATTTGGGAATGAGTGCAAGAGGTCTTTTGATTGTTTGAATTTTTCTGACTGAAGTCCGAACCCTCAAACCGGGAGTTTATTCATCAAGGTTTTGAGGCTCTGGGTTCGAGGCGTTGAGATTTGCTGGACTATTGCCTTTGACTGGGGGTAAATGGTCTACTAAACCCATATCAAAAGCTACATCCGGCAAATCGGCCGCATTATATCTTCCTGGTTCAAACAACCGCCCAGGAGTAAAACAAGGCTGTTTCAATTGTACGACTTCGCTAGGTGCAAACATTCCCCTAAACATTTTGCGTTCGAGTCCCATAATTCCGCTCCTAAAACAACTCTCGCATTAATTTTAGCAATTTTTGGCTCGTTGCTTTCCAATTAAATAAATCCGCCGTCTCTCTAGCTTTTTGAGCTATCTCAAAACGCATCGGGTCTTCAATAATTTTTCGCAATTGCTCGCGAACAGACTGAACATTTGGTTCTGCCCAATGAGGAGCATTTCTGATTTTCAGATACTGAGTATCGTAACACTCTCCAACGGGAATTAGATTGTAAGCAATGGGATAGCAGTTATCAGTATTGGCGTAGTCCGTCGGGCCTCCGTACAGAGTCATGGCGACGGGTAAGCCAGCAGCAAAGGCATCCAAAATTTTAATCGCAAAACCTTCGCCGCGAAACGGAGCTAAAACAGCATCTGCTGATAAGTATAAATCAGCTAGTTCTGTTTTGGTAAAAAATTTAGGTTTTATGTAAACTTTTGACTTAGACTTGCCAAATTGCTTTTCAATATTTACAAGATGTTCCACTATGATATCAGGATTTTTGCCGCCATCTTTGATAATTAATTCTACGTTAGGATCATCTTGAAACTCTTGATAAAATGCTTGAATGGCGAGGTCGGTGCCAAATCTATAAAAATCATAAGAATTGGTCATGTGCAGAATAGATTTTATATCTTTTTTGGGTTTATGCGGTTTGGAAGAATAAAGCTGCGAGATTAAAGGATTGAACCCTAAAGACACGACTGAGACTTTTTTGTCGGGACAGCCAGCTTTGATTAAAACGTTTTTAGAATATTCGCTTACGGCTAAAATGTGGGATGAATTATTGACTGCATCATAAATCCAATAATCATAATTATCATCGTTTCTGGTGAATTCGTAATTAATGGCAAAAAATTCTAAGTTGAGATGTCCGTTAAGTTCTTTGAGAAAATAAGGTTTCCAGTAATGAGACCACTTTATCTGAAATAAATCTGATGGTACGGCGTTCATCCACTTTGCTAGTAGGTGATTTTCGTCTGCTGTGGAATTGCGGGTGATGTGAGAGGCGATTGGCGATGGTGCGACTGAAATGGGAATTTCCATTTTGTCTAATGTTTTCGCCAAGGATAGGGTAATGTCTGCGAAGGAATTAAAGTTTTCAAAGCCGACGTTAAAGTGAACCATTGTTAGTTGTTATTTGTTGTTATTTGTTAGTTGGTAGGGGCGGTAGATGGTGCGTGTCCGCCCTCTTAGTTGTGAGTTGTGAGTTGTGAGTTGTGAGTTGTGAGTTGTGAGTTGTGAGTTGTGAGTTGTGAGTTGTGAGTGGTTAGTTGTGAGTTGTGAGTTGTGAGTTGTGAGTTGTGAGTTGTTAGTTGTTAGTTGTGAGTTGTGAGTTGTGAGTTGTGAGTTGTGAGTTGTTAGTTGTGAGTTGTGAGTTGTTAGTTGTTAGTTAGTAGGGGCGGTGGATGGTGCGTGCCCGCCCTCAGTTGTTAGTTGGTAGTTGTTAACAGTTCACAGTCCACAGTCAACAGTTAACAGTCAACAGCCCGATTACCAATAACTAAGAGGCCGATCGCACTAAAATAACTGTACAGTCGCACCCGCGCGCCACGGCTTCCGGGATGTTCCCGTGAATTACCTGTTTCAGTAGCCCTTCGCGACTCGCTCCTAGGACGATCGCATCGCACTGATCGTTCTGAGCCTGATCGATTAAAGCATCAGAAACCGATGTAGCGCAAACCGCAGTCGCGACTACCGAACACCTAACCCGGCGCTGAATAAACTCCGCAGCTTGCTTTAATTCGTCGCGCGAGGGTTCTGCAACAGAAGGCTGGTGAATTTGACACAATTTAATCTCCGGTACTGAACTCGCAGCCACTAAAGCAGGTAGCAGGCGCAAAGCTGCAGCTTGTTTGTAACCACCGCGAATTGGCACCAGCCAGCGCCGCAAACTCATCAACGTGTGCAGTCCCAATTCTGGCACCGGAATGTCAGAATTTGGTGGCAAAAGTTCTGTTTCAGGAGTCGCTGATGAACTTAATACCGCCAATGTAGAATTTTCTACCTCATCAATTTTTGCGGCATTTAACTGCCATTCTTTAGAGGCATATTCTCCCCCGTCGCTGCTGGTTGAACACACATCTTTTTGGCTTTTTATTAATAATTGTTTGCTCCATTTCACCAAAACCACCTCGCAACCAGCTTGCCGAATTACGGTATCTACAACATCGCCAAAAATGCGTTCTTTTGTGGATAATTCGCCTTGCCAGCCCATTAAAATTAAGTCTATATGTCGCTCCTTAATTGTCTCCAAAATCGCGTTAGGCACGTCGTGAGCTACCCGGATTTGGGTGTGTACTGGCAAGTTCCAATTGCGAATTATTCGCTCGGCTTGTTGTAGCAGGCGACGGCTTTTTGTAGTCCGCACTGCGCTTTCTGAGGGGGAACTGTTGCGCGGTACGATGATGATTTGCAGGCATTCTAGTTCGTAATTGCGATCGCGCGCAATGGCCGCCGCCAGCCGCAGCAAAGCCGGCGCTGTTTGCGGGTTGGAAAGTGGCACTAACAGCCTGCCGTTGCCGACTTGGGGAGCTTTGGTTTGATACACTACATAGGAAGGTTCTGGATGCGGGCCCTGGGTTGTTTCTCCGCTGAGGCGATCGGATTCAACTCGGATAATGTCGCTGCGGGTAATAATTCCCACCAAATGGCGGCCTTCTACTACCGGCAAACGGCTGAGATGGTAGTAATTGAGCCTGTGCAAAACTTCGCTTAAAGTGTCGGTTGCTTTTACCGTAATTGGCTGTGCTGTCATAAATTCTTTCAGCAGGGAGTTGCCTGAAAAATTGCGATTGCTGGTATTGGCTAAATCGGTTTGGCTGACAATTCCAACTAATTTACCGCCGTCTACTACTGGAAAGCCTCGGTGGTGCGATCGCGAAAAAGCCTGCATCACTTCATCCAAAGTCAGCAGGCTCGACAGAGTTTCAACTCGGCGCTGCATAACGTCGTTTGCGTGCAAGTCACTCAAAGTATTGGTAGCAGCTTTTGCCTGCGTCAGTTGAATGCCACTAAACTCCAAAAGGTGACTGTACAACGAGCCGCTGTCTACCTTTTCTGCGACTAAATAAGCAACAACAGAACAGATCATCAAAGGTAGCACTAATTTGAAATCCGCCGTAATTTCAAATACAATTACTACCGCAGTAATCGGCGCTCTCGAAACCGCGCAAAAAAACGCTCCCATTCCCGCCAAAGCATAGGTTGTCGGCAAACCGACACCAAGGGAATTTTCTTGCAAAATTCCCACAAGCTGACCTAGGGCAGAACCCATAACTAAGGAAGGAGAAAACAATCCTCCCGGAGCTCCAGAAGCAGCGGAAATAATTGTCAGAAAAAAATGAGCTGCTAAAGCAGTTAAACTCGTTGTAATGTTGGCTTCTCCGGTCAGTAAAAACTCCCGCAATCCTGTATTGTTGCGAAAAGTTTCTGGCAGAAAAGCTATTACTGAACCGCAGATTAGACCAGCTAGAGCAATTCGCACGGGCAAGGACAATTTGAGGGTTCGCTTGTTGAAATTTAAGCTGGCAATAATCCCTTTACTAAACAAAGCTCCGAAAATGCCGGCTAAAACTCCTAACAGTATGAAAAACGGAATTTCGGAAATTTGAAAACTTATTGGGTACTCGCGCAGGTTCAAGTTTAAACTATCGCCGCCCAAAAGTTGTGAGACAACTGCACCAATAAATGAAGCGATAATTGCAGTCCCTAATGTCAATCCCGAAACATCCTGCAAAAGTTCTTCAACTACAAACAAAACTCCCGCAATAGGAGCATTGAAACCCGCTGCTAATCCCGCCGCTGCACCGCAAGCAATCAATTGTCGGCGGTAGTCTGGGGAAGTAGGCATTAAGTGACCGATCCAGCCTGCTAAAGATGCTCCTATTTGTACGGTGGGACCTTGTCTTCCTAAAGATAAACCGGAACCAACTGCTAAAATAGTGGTGAGAAGTTTGGCGACAGCTACTCGCAAATCTAAGGCAAGATTGACACCGCCGAGAGCAGCTTTGACGTGAGGAATGCCGCTACCGGCAGTTTCGGGAGCTAAACGTTCTACCAACAAACCTGTTAGGAAACCGCCCACTAATCCGACGCTGGGGAGTAATATCCAAACTGGAATTAATGTGGAGCTAGCTACTCGCCAACTGCCGAGCCATCCGACTCCAGATTTGAGCAAAACGCCTGCGATTCCGGCAACTAAGCCAATCAAGCAAGCTTCAAAAATAGCGAGCCTTCTCGGTTTTAAAAATAGTTGAGATTTGACGATCCGGGAAGGTTCCCTAAATTGTTTAGGGATAGTAATGTACGGCATAAATAGCGTTTATTGCCTGCAAATTTCCTGCTCGGTTAGAGTTTAGCAAGAAATTGCTTGGTTTGGGAAAATGCCAGAAATTTAATCTCGAATTTACTATTTGTGCGATCGCCCTTATTTCGCTTTCCAATTTTCGCTCTTTCCACATTATTTAGATTTATTTAATACCATTTTGCAAAATAAGTGCTAAGTGTGACCCACCCACAACCGCTCCTTATTAAGGGCGGGCTAGAACTTTATCCCTAGCAAATCTTTAGAAAAATGCTGTAAGGGATACAAGGCTCGATCGCCCTTTAGGTAAGTTCCTAGGGGCGATCGCGCTTTCCCAGCAGTTGAAAAGAGGATTAAGTCGTTGCAAGTTGAACGATCGCACTCTTATTGAGCTTCTGTCCGGTTAAACAAGCCACAAGCATAATTTTGTCGGGCTGGTGCGCGCATATTTCTAACATCAAAGTTGTGAACTTGCGTAACCGGCACCCGCCCCGGAGTTATATCAATTTATTGGATTCTTCTAATGATGTTTAATGTTTTTTCGTAGCTATCTGTGTTTCCTTGTTGCTGATACAAGTTGGCGGCTTTTTGAAAATCTTGTATCGCACCAGGCTTGTCTCCTAAGTCATAGCGGATAACTCCCCGATTGTAGTAAGCACGAGCATTGTTGGGGTTAATTTTCACGGCTTGGCTGTAATCTTCGATCGCACCCTGCTTGTCTCCTAAGATCGATCGGGTAACGCCCCGATTGTAGTAGGTATTATCATTGTTGGGATCAATTTTTAAGGATCGATCGTAATCGGCGATCGCACCCTGCTTGTCTCCCAAGTCATCGCGAGCATTACCCCGATTTGTGTAAGCAGGCGCATAGTTGGGGTTAATTTTCAAGGCTTCGTTGAAATCGGTGAGAGCAGCCTGCTTGTCTCCTAATATATAGCGAGCATTACCCCGCTCGTTGTAGGCTAACGCATCGTTGGGGTTAATTTTCAGGGCTGCGGTGTAATCGGCGATCGCACCTTGATTGTCTCCTAACCTCGATCGGATAACACCCCGATGGTAGTAGGCCGAGCCATTGTTGGGGTTAATTTTCAGGGCTGCGGTGTAATCGGCGATCGCACCTTCATAGTCTCTTAACCTCGCTCGGGTAACACCTCGGTTGTAGTAGGCCGAGACATTATTGGGGTCAATTTTTAGGGCTCGATCGTAATCGGCGATCGCACCCTGTCTGTCTCCTGAGTCATCGCGGGCATTACCCCGACCAACGTAGGCCTCAACATAATTAGCATTAAGCTTAATTGCTCCATCGTAAGCCTCTATAGCACCTTGAAAATCTCCTTTGTTGTAATTCTCCTCACCCTGATTATACAAATCCTCGGCTGTGGGTTCTGCCGCCACAAGCTCCCTCGCAACCTCAACTCCCAAATCCACCTTTGCTGAAGCCAACAATTTGAAATTTGAATTAATCGAAATCCCCCTTAAAATTGGATTATTTTTCGCATAACTAGGTTGACAATCGATCAAACTTGCGGTACTCGAAACAACTAATCCCGTCAACAATCCGGTCAATATTTGGCAATTCATAGTAATCTCCACACTTTTATAATTTTAAACAACTATTTTGACATCAATCTGCGGTTTATTTACCCGATCGCCTCCACCAACCTTTTCAAATCCGGCATTTCTAAAATTGCGCGCTGAAATCGAGTTCGCGACCCGACAGCAATTATCTCAAGACTGGCAATATGCCGCTTTCCCAATAGATGAGAGTGCCGCAACAGTCAAAACTCACAACTTCAAATTGATTAAAATCCAACATTTGTCATTGCTCCTATTGTATCGAAAACGATCCGCTCCGTCTAGAAACCGGATTTTTATATCGTGTCCGATCCATTAATATCAAATCCGGTAGCATCGGAATTACAAAATCGAGTCAGATCAAATCCGCGCTTCATACTTCTGTATTCATCTCTCTCTCTTGTCTTCCTCTGTGTTCTCTGCGCCCTAGCACCGGTTAAATCACCTGACGATGTTACCGGAAACGAACCGATAGCGCGCGCAGATTTCAATCTGCTCTTAAACCGAGGACTCCAAAACCCCCTACAACCGGACATAACATTACAGAAATTAAAAATTATAAACCCCTATTTCGCCAACAAAGCCGCTTTCCGAGCGCCAATTCCTAAGTCCTATTTATCTTGTTTTACGGTTGATATTCTGCAAAAATTTCAATTTTACCGACAATGTTGCGATTGAATTGCGCCAACTCTTCAGCAGGAATCCAATACTCTTGATGGCTCGAACTCCCGACAGTTTGCACGGGATATTTGTTTAAGAAATCAGCCAAAACTCGAAACTTAGTTACATAGCCAAAATATCCAGATGCTGCATCTTTAGTATTCCAATCTCGCGCAATTTGCATCGCGTAATCTTTTTGTAGTACGGGATAAAAAATAGGTTGAAAAGACAGCCGTGGCGGAAATGCCAAAAAATCGCTTTCTTTGATTAATTCCATTTCTTTTTTGCCGACGGCTCTAAACAGAGTTACTGTCTCTCGCTCTGACACAGTGATATTTTTAAACCAATCTTTCCAACTCTCCCAATTGTGAATAATTCTAGCCAATTCCGCATAACCGACAGCACGGGGATGGGAATCGTCATTTTGGGCAAGTTCTTGCAGCCAAATTTCTGATTTCTGGAGCGGGGTACAAATATCTAAATAAGGTACGTTTAACTCGCTGCAAACTTGGGAAAACTCTTGGGATAAATGAGCTATTCTGATTGTGCGATCGACATCAATAACTGGCGGCGGTCCAATCATTAAAACTGGTACTGTTTCTTGGGCAGATTTGAGAATATGGCGCAGGTTTTCAATAGATTTTTCTAGTGCGACGCGAGTTTTGCCATTTTCAAAGTGAGTGTCGTTAACGCCAAAGGAAAAAACTATTCTACCATCGCAGTAGTGAGGTAAGCGGCAAGAAACTTCGTTGAACCAGCGAGTTTCTATATCGGTACTGGTTTCTCCCCGCACTCCTAAATTATAGTAGGTGATATCGTGTCCTTGCTTGCAAACTGCTGAGCAAATTCGTCCTGTCCAACCTAAACATTTTGGATCGCAAGTACCGTTTACGAAAGAATCGCCGATAAAACAAATACGCATAAAAATTTGAGATTTTTGATAGTGCGGGATTTAGCCGGAACTTCTACAGACAAGATTCTATAGTTCCTCGATTGATATTTCAACCGCAGATGAAAGGCAGATGAAAAACAGATGCAACACAGATGCAACGCAGATGCTTTTCAGATAATTTGTGAGTTATCTGTCGGGTGCGCGGGCTTTCCAGCTTACCAGTTGTAGCCAGAGACAATTGGGCTGGGGAGTTGATAATTTACTACGCTAGAATTGGATTGTCATCTCGTTTGCTGCTGCATCAATGTTATTTAATAGTCTTCTCTAACAACTATTATGAATCTGGCACGAAAAGTCTGTTAAAGACTTGCTTTTCGAGGGAATGTTTAATCGTTTGGGCTGTGCGTGAGAGTCTATAGTCTCATAGTTGGGATTTGAATTATAGCCTTTCAAGCGAAAGATGAGGTACTATGCGGCATAGGGCATAGGCTATAGGGCATAGGGCATACCTCACCACGCTTGATAACCGCTATATCCGGGATAGGGCATAGGGCATACCTCACCACGCTTGATAACCGCTATAGGAGTTACGTATCAATATCAAAGAAGCCGGGTTTTTCATAGATATTAAAGGCTGTGATGCACTATTTTATCCAAAAACCCGGTTTTTTGCCGCCGATGCGTAATTCCTGTGAATATTTGTCGCTTTCGGGTGCCCGGAGAGAGTTGGATTACCGATTACCGATTAGTTTTTGCCGGTGACGGACAATCCTTCTACAATTACAGATGGTGTGTGGCAAGAACCGTTCCACTCGGAGTCTCCTCCTAATTCTACTAATTGTTTGAGGACGCTGTAGACGTTGCCGGCTACCATTGTGTCTTTGATTCTGCCTACTATTTGACCTTTTTTGACTCGGTAGCCGAGATCGACGTTAATGGAAAAGTCGCCGGAAATTCCGGCACTGCCACCTAGGGTTTGATCGACTACAATTCCGTCGTCTAATTTAGCGATTAAATCGATTAATGAAAGGGAACCTGGTTTAATTAAAACATTAAACAAACTCGGTGTGGGATAGCTGCCCAAACCAGGGCGAAATCCGTTGCCGGTGGTGCCGCTTCCCAGGGCTCGACCGGTGGTGCGATCGGTATAAAATAGCTGCAATACTCCGCTGTCGATCAAGACGATCGCGCGAGTGGGAGTGCCTTCGTCATCAAAAGGACAGCTATAGGGCCCGATATCCGGCTGCTGCCAGAGGGTGACAAGGGGCGATGTCACTTGTTGGCCTAGTCGATCGCTCCAAGGCGAAGCGCCTTCTAGTACCTGTTTGCCATTCAATGCCGCACAGAGAGTCCCCCACAGCAAATCGGCGGCTTTGGCTGTAAACAGCACCGGCACGCGCCCGGTGGCGGGGGCAACATTATCTTTCGCCCATTCCAACCGCTGCAAAACCCGCTGGGCGCTAGTGTTTAAGTCGAGGGTACCGCGTTCGGTTTCGCCTTCCCAAATGTTGAGGAAATCTTCGCCCCGCACTAATTCTGCTGACAAGTAACCGCTGAGGGTGGTGTCGGTGTGGCTGCAATCCAAGCCTAGTGTGTTCAGCAAGCGGGTGCTTTCGATTTCGCAGTCGAGTTCGGCGGTGCAGAGGCTTTCGGGATAGGCTTGGCGGACGATCGCGATCGCCTCTTTTCCCCAGTTTACTAGCTGTTCGGCCGGCACCGACACTCCGAGATCGGGATAAACAACTTTTTCCCCGGTGCCGAGTTCGATGGTTTCCGGTTCGTTTAGTTGCGAAAGCGCGATCGCCCGATCGACCAAAATCTGCAGTTCCACGGGCCCGTAGGCCACCGCCAAACCAGGCCGCCCGTCCCGCCACAGCCGCAGAGCAATACCTTCTGCTTGGGCGGTTTCTAGCTGTTTGAGGCGGTTTGCTTCAAAAAATACCGGCCGCGAGAGCGATTGCGATTCCAATACCTCAGCAGCTTCGGCACCTGCTTTGGTTGCTAATTCTAGCAGTTGTTCTGCTGATTGGTGATTGGTCATTTTTGTAGTTGGTAGTTGGCAGTTGGCAGTTGGTAGTTGGCAGTTGGCAGTTGGCAGTTGGTAGTTGGCAGTTGGTAGTTGGCAGTTGGCAGTTGGCAGTTGGTTGTTGGTTGTTGGCAGTTGGCAGTTGGCAGTTGACAGTTGGCATTAGCTAATAACAACTAACAACTAACCACTAACAACTAACCACTAACCACTAACCACTAACAATTAACAACTCACTAAATACTTAGTTCGTGCAGCAGCCAAAATCCGGCGAAGGATTCCGATTGTGGATTCGACTGAATTGCTAAAAAATGTACTTTTCTTGCTTGTTTTTTCGCTGCTTCAAATCCTTTTGCTTCTCTCTCCGTTGCTGCGTCTCTGAGATTAGCTAAAATCCAGCGATCGTTAGCTCCCGTATCTAACACCAGCCTAGCTGGCGGGCCAGTCTCAAATTTGATAAAAGCCAACTCCAAACCCGACATCCAACCAGCCAAAGCTGTTGCTCTCGACGAATAGACGATCAGCCCTGGAATTTGCGTTTCAGGCGGCAGCTTTGTCATCGGTAGCCCGAAAGCTTCGCCAAATCCGATATCCCACTCGGACATTTCATCAAAAGCTGCGATCGGCAAACTCACAAACGCCCATTTTTCGCCGATTAAAGCGTCCGGCAGCGCCACGGGCGTTTCGGGTACAAATTGAACGCTCGGGTTCGGAGCGGCTTGATAGCCCGGTTCGGCGGGATAAACGTTTTGCATCCGTTCTTCCAGCCACAGGTTGAGGGCGAGGGTGCGGCGGCTGGAGGCTGCGGGAATGTCCAACTCCTCACAGGCTTTGGTAATCATGTTCGCCATTTGGCGGCGGAAAAAGCGGATTTTTTCGGGGCGTTTCGGTGCAGAGGCGATCGCATCTTTAATCGCGCCAGCCAGCCACAGGGAATTCACGGTTGTACTCGGGCAAAACTGCGAGTAGCGAAACAGAGATTCTGCCTTGTCGCTTACATTCAGCGGGCTTTCGCAAATCAACACTTCCCATTTCTTTTTTCCTCGCTCGTCTATAATTGGACGGCTGTAAAAGTCAAGTTCCCAAATAGTAGCCATGCCGCGCTGTTAAAAATTAATCCTTTCTCATACTACCCGACAGCGGTCTCGTTTCTGATGAGCGATAATTTAAGACTGATTTTCTCGCAGCGGGCGATCGTACTTTCCCAAAAATTGCCACTCTCGCTTGCAGCTTCCCCTATAATTTTCCGCAGCACACAATCGGACACATTAGCAATGTCTAGCACAACTATGCCACAGCAATCTCCACCCGCAATATTTGTTAAACTTGTGGAACCAGGGTCAAACCAACAGTATAGCTTGATTCCATGAGACAAATCATTCTCGAAAAGATTGTTTCCACCTTACAACCTTTAGATTTTGTTTTAGCTTTGTGGCAAGGAGGTTCAGCAGCCCACGGATACACGGACGAATGGTCAGACATCGACATTGCAGTTGTCGTTGCAGATAACTGCG
This sequence comes from Microcoleus sp. S1D4, assembly GCF_036700765.1. Taxonomy (NCBI): domain Bacteria; kingdom Bacillati; phylum Cyanobacteriota; class Cyanophyceae; order Oscillatoriales; family Microcoleaceae; genus Microcoleus; species Microcoleus sp. S1D4. The sequence goes on along the minus strand of NZ_JAUBPP010000007.1, from coordinate 58,775 downwards.
TCGAAGAAACCTTTGAAATTGTCGAAAAAGCCCTCGCACAAATTAGCGAAATCGAACTCAAATATCGAGTTCCAGAACCCGCTTGGCACGGTCAATCGCAGTGCTTCTGGCGGCTAAAAGAAACCCCGCAATTCTTGCTAATTGATTTTGCCATTTTCCGGCGCAGCAGCCGCAACAACTTTCTGGAAATAGAGAGACACGGAAAAGTCCCGATCGCCTTTGACAAAGCCAATCTAATTGTACCCGCTCATTTGGATACAAACCAGCATTTTGCCCAAATGCAAATTCGCTTCAACGAAATAAAAAATCGTTTTAATTTGCTGCAACCTCTAGTAAAAAAAGAGATTTATCGCGGACACATAGTAGAGGCGATTGGCAACTATCACAATTGGACGCTTCTACCCTTAGTTGAACTGTTGGGCATGATTTATCGTCCCCACAGATACGACTTTCAACTCAAATATTTTAGCCGAGATTTTCCGTCCCAAATAGTCGATCGCACCGCACCCCTTTTCTGCATCACAAATCTTGAAGATTTAGCAGCAAAACACCAAACAGCAGAGGCTATTTTTGCCGAAACCTTACCGCTTGCAGAAAATCTGATTCATAACCATCCAAATCAACCCAATTAAAAGCCGTCCAAAAAATCAATTCGCCTGCATCAGCGTTCATTAGCGTTCATCAGCGGTTAAAATTAAAAATCAACAAACATCCGCAACTTCCAATCCCATGACAAAACTCAGCGTGAACATCAACAGAATCGCCCTCCTGAGAAACTCTCGAAACATCGGCATTCCCAGCGTTACCGAAGCTGCAAAAACAGTAATTGCCGCCGGAGCCCACGGCGTTACAGTCCATCCCCGCCCCGACGAAAGACACATCAAAGCTGCCGATGTTTACGACTTAGCCAAAATGCTAACTGTCGAGTTCAACATCGAAGGAAATCCGTTTCAGCCGCCCTTTATGGATATACTTTGCGATGTCAAACCGGCTCAGTGTACCTTGGTGCCGGACGCTCCCGACGTGCTAACATCCGATAGCGGCTGGAATATTCCCGAAAATCGCGATCGGCTTTTACCAATTATTGAAAAATTAAAAAATAACGGCATCAGAGTCAGCTTGTTTATGGATGCAGATCCTGCTCTCATGCCCCTAGCAAAAGAAGTTGGAGCCGATCGCGTAGAACTATACACGGAACCCTATGCAACTGCTTTTCGCGAAGGTAAAGTAGAATCTGTTTTGCAACAATATGCCTTGGCAGCTAAAGCAGCTCAATCAGTAGGTTTGGGAGTGAATGCCGGACACGATTTAAATTTGCAAAATTTAGCTGAATTTTGCTCAATTCCTGATATCCTAGAAGTATCAATCGGTCACGCTTTAATTGCGGAAGCGCTAGAAATGGGATTATCCAATACAGTGCAAGCTTACCTCAAAATCCTTTCTGATTCGTAGTAGAAGTAAACCTCGCGTGGCAGAGAGCGGGTTCTATATAATTCGTTGCGTTTGTGTTAAATATTGCGGCTTGCCGCACCCTAAAAATTCTGGTTTTTAGCTCGCGCCACACGCGCTTAAGGTTCGTAGTGCGGACTAAACTTCGCAACATAAAAGCGGACTTTAGTCCGCATTACAAACCGTGTTTGTGATAGTAATCGATCGGACATGATATGATATCAAATCCTCTTTTCATCGGAATAGTAAATTCACTGTTGACTGTTGACTGTTAACGGTTAACGGTTAACGGTTAACCGTTAACATCATGAGGAGTGCAACCGGAATTGATATGACAAGCAAATTATGTTGTTTGGGGTTAGTAAGGCGCACTGTGCAAGCCGTAAAAGCCGATCGCCCTCGCAGCAGTTAACAGTAGAGGCTGTAACCCCCGCTGGGTTAAGGGCCGTTTTCTGGCAGTAAAGCCTCTCTTGGAACCCAGACACCGCCTTTTTTTGATGGTTGGCATTTTTTGAGCAAGTTTTTGGGAAAAAGCTTGAATTTTTATTGGCCAAATTCCTAGGACGATCCGATGATATTATGGGTAGGGAATATGGTGGAAATGTCCTATCGACCAAGGCTACTATTTAGCTTCGGCAGAGCCATCTGCTACCGCGAATTTTTGTGAAACTACGAAATATTTAGCTGTATCCTCTATGCTGATGACGCCGATCGCGCGATCGGCAAATTTAATCCGGTGCAAACAGCACCACACAAGTAAACATATACAACTGATTACCCCTGGCAAGCGTGACATGAAAAAACTAATTTTACTGACTGGAATGCTACTAATGATGACGGCAAAATCAGTATTTGCCAGCCCTGTAGCCCCAAAAATTGCACCGGGCGATCGGATGGGCGCCTCGGAAATTACAGAAACCGTTAACCAACCCGCTACTTCTACCTTTGTTGCCAACGTAGAACCGATCGATCCCATGCCAGCTACATCTGACTCAGTTGCGAAGATAGAGCCGATCGAGCGAATGTCAACCTCACAAATTCGAGCCACTATCAACCAACCAACCACCTATATTTTTGAAGGCATCAAAGGACGAGAGCTCACACTCTCGCTGTGGGCGGGACAACTGACAGCCGAACTCTACAGCCCCAACGGCGAGAATCTGGGAGTTATTGAAAAAAGCGACAATCAGTGGATCGGCCAGTTACCAGACTCGGGAATCTACCGCCTGCGAGTCACCCCGAAAGGTGAAACCAGCAGCTTTGTAATCGGACGCGACTTTAACGCCAAGTGGATTTACAGGCCCGATCGCGCAATGCCCATCGCATTCGGAGAAAAAGAAGCCACAGTCAAACTCAAAATGTCCGGCTACCAAATCCAGCCCCTCACAGTTCCAGGAAAACAGGGACAGACAATTAGGGTGAGTGCTAACAGCAAAAATCTCGGTGTGGCGATCGAATCTCCGTCGGGACAACTCCTAGATCAAGGCGAAGGTCAAACTTTTGCTGAACTTCCCGAATCCGGCATTTACAAAGTGCTAGTAGTTGCGAAAAGGCCAGTCAAGCCCTCCATCAAAGTTTCTGTACGTTAGATCGAGATGGCAAAAAACTCTTTGTGGGCGATCGAATTTCCGTCGCCCGGCCACAAAAGCTCGCCCCACCGGCGAGCTATTTTCTATCTAAAACTAACCTCGGATCAGCGCTGCAAAACGTTCTTGTTTCCAAATGCAGCTTAAATCCGAATCAGCCAAAGCTAGTTCTCGGTATAAATTAGGAATAAACTCCACAGCCCGCTGCAAATTGTCAAGGGCTAAATCAACAAATCCCAGTAGAGCATAACAACAAGCTTTATTGTAAAAAGCATTAGCAAAATCAGGATTAATTTCTAAGACTGTTTCGTAGCAAGCAATTGCCTCCGAGTAGGAGCCTTTTCGCGCAAATTCCACACCCCGGTTGTACCAAATCAAATAATCCTCAAAACCACTCTCTGATGTGGGAGTGAACTTACTATTTTTATGATTGAAACCGACTAATTTCGCTAAAGCGACTCTCCGTTCGCCCACAGCTTCAGTTCCGCCCGGTTTCAGAGCGATCGATCGGCTAAAACTAGCCACTGCTTGTTTGTAAAGTCCCATTGAGTTAGCAGCTAGACCGCGATTGTACCAAGCATTCGCATCGTCTGGGTTAAATTCGATCGCGCGATCGAAACTGTTGAGCGCCTGATAGTAAAGCTTGAGTTCCAACAAAGCATTACCTCGGTTGTACCACGCCCCAGCAACCTCTGGCTCCAAACTTAAAGAGCGATCGAAACTCAGAACCGCCTTATGGAAAAGCCCCATATCGATCAGCGTCAATCCTCGGTTGTGCCAAATACTCGCTGAACAGGGATTGAACTCCAGAGCCCTGTCAAAACTGTTGAGTGCTTCCCAAGGGCGGCCCAACTTTCCTAAAGCAATAGCCCGGTTGTGCCAGCCAAAACTCGCATTCGGCTGCAGCGCCAAAGCCTCATCAAAACTTTTTAAGGCCTCTAAGTGCCGTTCTAAGTTGCCCAAAGCCATGCCTCGCCCGAACCAAGCCTGATAATGATCCGATTGCAACTTCAAAGCTCTGTTAAAGTTAGCCAGAGCACCATCGCGATCGTTAGCTTCGAGGAGGCGCGAACCCAAATGATAATACCAAGCCGCTTCCAAGTTTTGGATTAAGTTCATAATATTTGCATCTATCTTAAGAATGATTTTACACAAACAATCTGCAGAGTTAAACTGTAATTCCACTAAAACTTGGAAAATTTTGATACAAGGCGATCGCCCGTACAAACCGCCCGTAACAACCTCAACTATTTGCGATCGAAACTAACTACTTTCCCAAGACGAAAAGCTCTTTTAGCTAACCACACTCATCGCTGGTTGGAGCTGCTGCGAATCTGAAATCTGCGCGAGTCAAACAACTATTACCGCATCGCGAATTAGGGAAAGCAGTTACAGAAATAGTGAAAATTCCACAGTGCTGGCGGCTCCAACCTCTGCTTGCCAAATTCAAGCAAGCACAACCGCTGTTTGAGCAGTCTCGCTCAACAACAACCTGCCAGCAGCATCAATACTAAAATCCTTCCCCAGCACAAAACCCTTGCCCATCAACCGCTGACAAACTATCAGCGCCGTGATCCGGCGAATTTCTTCCATCACGTCAGCAGGAATCAAATAAGTCAAACTCCAGATCACCGACTCGCAGTCAGACCAAATCAAACGTTCAATACTGACAATCATCAAAGCAGCAACACTTTCAACAGAAATCCGCTCTCTGAGATCGGCAATCAAATCTTTACCAATTAAGCTATTGCGAGTCATCATCGCCCTAGCCATCTTCCCAATTTCTTGTTCGAGTTCTAAATGATTCATGCTTAGCACTGGCTGTTAAGTTTTTAAAGCACTACTCAGAGTAAAAACAGTGACTGCGATCGGGCTCATCCAGACGGCGTGGCTGACGCAGGCTCTACTGCAACTCCATTTAACAAAGTATACCTAAAGAAAGATTAAAAATGTATCTAAAGGCAGATACTAAAATTTATTTTATTGTAATAAATAGAGCAACTAATTCCCAAAACATTTGTTACGAGCAGCGAATTGAGTATTTGTGCTCGATCGAGTCTGCCCCGCAAGTCGATCGATTTTAGATTGAAAAATTGAAGAAACTGACCTCACGGATGAATCCGGTGGCTTGTACCTGGGCTGATGAAGGTCAAGGATTGGTAAATTGGCTACATAATAAGGAAGTAGTTACTTAGGATAAATAACAATAATGGCTGCAAACCAGTCAGACATCGATATTGCCCCCTTGATTGACTACGGCCTGATCGACCCGACTGCGACGCCAGAGCAAGTAGAACACTTTTGCCAACAAGCAGATAGATTTGGCTTTGTGACAGTGTGCGTCTATCCATCCTACGTCCGACAAGCTGTTGAGCTACTGCACGACAAACGCCCAAAAGTTTGTACTGTGATCGGTTTTCCCACGGGTGCTTCTACTTCAACGGTGAAACTTTATGAAGCTCTAGAAGCCGCAGATAATGGAGCTGTAGAGTTAGATGTATCTGTTAATTTAGGATTATTAAAAGCTGGAAGAATGGATGAATTCCATCGGGAATTAGCCCAAATTTGCGAAGAAACTAATCTCACCATCAAAGCAATTATCGAAAGTTCGCTGCTTTCTGATGCGGAAAAACAGTTAGCGGCTGAAATTTGTATGGAAGCTGGTGTGGCTTATATCAAAACTAACACTGGCTTTTTTGGGGCGGCGACAGTTGACGATGTGCGACTGCTAAAGGAAGTTACTAAGGGACGGATTGGGATTAAAGCGGCCGGAGGAATTCGTACTCACGAACAAGCTATAGATTTGGTAGTAGCTGGTGCTACTCGTTTGGGGACTTCTCGTGGCCCGGAATTACTCCGCCAGCGCGATAATTTGGATAATCGTTAACTGTTGACTGTTAACTGTTGACTGTTGACTGTTGACTGTTGACTGTTGACTGTTGACTGTTGACTGTTGACTGTTGACTGTTGGCTGTTGGCTGTTGACTGTTGACTGTTGACTGTTGATTTGTATTTATTGGTGATTAATTGTTTAAAGGAGTTAATATGGAGAACTTCCAACAGTTACAAGTATATCAATTAGCCGAAAAAATATCAAATCAAATATGGTTTATTGTTAAAGAATGGGACTACTTTACGAAGGATACGATGGGCAAACAAATCGTCAGATCGGCTGATAGTGTTGGTGCTAATATTGCAGAAGGACATGGACGCCATAGCTATCAGGATAATTAGCGCTTTGTGAAAATTGCACGAGGTTCATTAAACGAAACAAGGCACTGGTTAAGACTTGCCTATGCTCGTAATCTTTTAACTCAAGAACAGAGCGATCGATTGCATCCGTTATTGAATGAACTTTCACCCAAACTTAATGCCTATCTTAACTCACTAAAACAAAAAGCTAAAGGTTGACCGCCAACAGCCAACAGCCAATAGTCAACCGTCAACACTCAACAGTCAACAGCCAACAGCCAACAGCCAACCACCCACAGCCAACAGTTAACAGCCAACAGTCAACTAACAAATGAATCGAACTTACAAAGCAACTGGAATCAATCTTAAGAGTGCACCGATCGGCGAATCCGATCGCCTGCTGACAGTTTTGACACGGGAATTCGGCTTAATTCGAGCTGTAGCGCCCGGTGTTCGCAAACAGCGATCGAGCATTGGCGGTAGAAGCGAGTTATTTGTCGTCAACGAATTGCTAATTGCTAAAGGCCGATCGCTCGACAAAATTACCCAAGCGTCCACCGTCGAATCCTATCCGGGTTTGAGCCGCAACTTGGGAAAACTCGCAGCCGCACAATATCTGGCCGAATTGGCGATCGCCAGCGCCCTTTCCGACGAGCCCCAAGAAGACCTCTTCTTTTTGCTGGGCGAACACTTAAGCCGTTTGGAGCGTTTGTCCGATCGCACCGAAATCCAATCCGCCGCCGTCCTCATCGCCCACCTCGCCCAAGGTATTTTTCACTTGCTCGCCCTAGCAGGCCTCGCGCCCCAAGTCCAAGTCTGCGGCACCACCAGACAACCGATCGCCCCCAATTTCAGCGATCCGAACTGGCAAACCGGCTTTAGTATACCCTCTGGGGGAACCTTTAGCTTGCCAGAATTAGCTAACTTAGAAGCTGAACTATCCTCTGAAATTGGCAGCTCCTACAGAGTCGCTTCCCGTTCCCGGCCAACCAGCGACAGCAAGCACTTGACAAACTTCCATATAAATGCTAAGGAATTAGCAGCACTGCAACTGTTGGGTAGTGCAGAACTAGAAGAGGGGATTGCCGATCGCGCAGCTTGGGTATCTGTCGAAAATATTTTGCGACAGTATGCCCAGTATCATTTAGGTTGCACGATTCGATCGGGAAGCTCGATCGACACTTACTTAGAGAATTTTGAGTTTTAAATTTTAGGTTAAAGAAGTGAACGGGCGATCGTACAGCACCCCGAGCCGGCGGGATATCCGAACCTGTCGGCAATTTCAGGTAAATTTCCAACATTCTCGCAACATTAGATAATAGATCAAGTTATAAATTATTAAATTTAGGAGCTAAAAAACTCAATTTGAACTTCACATCCCCAACCTTGAACCATCCCCAGCGAGCCACCCCCCAATCCTATGATGCGACTGTCCGATTCTGATTTGAGAACATCTATTTTAGCTGCGACCAACCACAAGATGGAAGAACGAGAAAATTGTCCAGATTTTCAGTCTGAGCCTGTTTTGGCCGATCGACAATGGAGCAACGCCCAACACCCAGCAATGGATAAATATCTGACAAATCCAGAAACAGACGCGAGCACAAGTAACGGCCAACCACCCGCAGCAATCCCCCCGCAGCCAACAGCAGAGCCAGCAGCAGAAATATCCGAAACAGTTAGCGAAACTCCCGAAAAAGGCACAGGATTTTTACCAGTCATCAAAAACCGCAATTTTCTAGCACTGTGGAGCGGACAAATATTCTCCCAACTAGCAGATAAAGTTTATCTCGTACTGACGATCGCCCTCGTAGCCAGCCGGTTTCAAGCGCCCGATCAAAGCATCAGCAGATGGGTATCAGCAATCATGATCGCCTTTACCATACCCGCAGTGCTGTTCGGTGCCGCTGCAGGCGTGTATGTCGATCGCTGGCCGAAAAAAGCCGTGCTCGTAGCCACAAACCTGCTGCGGGGAGGCTTCGTACTAGCATTACCCCTGCTGCTGTGGCTCTCAGACGGTTTTGAAATCGGTCAACTGCCGCTCGGATTCTGCTTGCTGCTGCTAGTAACATTCCTAGTTTCGACCCTAACTCAATTTTTCGCCCCAGCAGAACAGTCAGTGATTCCGCTAATTGTGGAACGCCGCCACCTGCTATCGGCAAACTCCCTCTACACCACCACCATGATGGGTTCGGTGATTATTGGCTTTGCCGTCGGAGAACCCTTACTAGCCTTAGCCGACACCCTATTCACCAACCTCGGCGGCGGAATCGGCATCGGCAAAGAAATAGTAGTAGGCGGAAGTTACGCCTTCGCCGGAGTGCTGTTGCTGTTGATGAAAACAGGCGAAAAAAACGAAGTCGAACATGAACCGCCACACCCCCTAGCAGATTTAAAAGACGGCCTGCGTTACATCAACGATCAACCGAAAGTCCGCAATGCTTTAATTCAACTAATTATTTTATTTTCGATTTTTGCAGCCTTGGCAGTTCTAGCGGTGCGACTGGCAGAAATGCTGCCCGGTATGAAAGCGTCGCAATTTGGCTTTTTGCTGGCTGCGGTGGGCGTGGGGATGGCTGTTGGGGCGACGACTGTCGGCTATCTCGGTCACAAACTTTCTCATTCCCAACTGAGTTTAATCGGATCGGTTGGGATGGCACTTGCTCTGCTGGGCCTTTCTGCATTTACACACCATTTGTGGATCTCGGTGCTTTTTATTACCATGTTGGGTTTATTTGCCTCATTGGTAGGAGTGCCGATGCAGACGACAATTCAATCAGAAACCCCAGAAGAAATGCGGGGAAAAGTCTTCGGTCTGCAAAATAATGCCACTAATATCGCTTTGAGTTTACCATTAGCTTTGGCGGGAGTAGCGGAAACATTTCTGGGTTTACCTGCTGTGTTTTTGGCTTTGGCTGGATTGGCGATCGCTGGCGGTGTCTTAACCTGGTATATTTTCCGTAGCACTAATAGCAAAGTCGATCGAATCTAAAAAATAACAAACTCTGATTTACTCGAATGCACATCGCTTGGCTAGGAAAAAAATCACCTTTTTGCGGTAACGTCACTTACTCCAGGGAAGTCACCAACGCACTGTTAGACCGGGGATACCAGGTAAGTTTCCTGCACTTTGCCCAAGAAGCCGGCCCGCTGGACAGGAACAATACAGCGTGGAGCATGGCCAATGGGAAATGGGGAGCTTCCATTGCTCAAACTTCATTTACCAATTCGCTCTCGCCGGCGAGTTGCAATGAAGTTTCTTTACCCTGTCACTACAAATCGCAAATTTATACGATTCCGACTCTCAAATCCCGCACCGTGTTGATGAAATCTTTGCGGAGGCTGAAACCCGATGTTGTTCACGCTTCCCTGACGCTTTCGCCTCTAGACTTTCTGCTGCCGGAAATTTGTCAAGAATTGAATTTGCCTTTGGTGGCGACTTTTCACCCGCCGTTCGATCGCAAATTGCGGAATTTGACATCGGGAACCCAACACCTGATGTATCAACTCTACGCTCCGTTTTTGGCTCACTACGACTCAACGATCGTATTTTCTTACATTCAGCGGGAAATTTTGATGAAGTTGGGAGTACCGCAAGAACGGGTAGCCGTAATTCCCAACGGAGTAGACGCGACGAAGTATTCTCCTGGGCCTTCGGGGTTGAAGTCGGAGTTAAAGGCCGATCGACTTTTTGTCTACCAAGGCAGGATTGCGCCGGAGAAAAATGTCGAGGCTCTGCTGAAGGCTTGGAAACAGTGTAATTTTGGGCCTGGTAACGTATTGGCCATCGTGGGCGACGGGCCCCTTGCCACATCGCTGCAACTGTCCTACGGCGAAGAGGAGGGCATTGTGTGGCTCGGATTTGTCGCCGAGGAGGAGCGCCGGATCGAAATTCTGCGCGGTGCAGATGTATTTATTTTGCCTTCTTTGGTGGAGGGACTGTCGCTGTCGCTGCTGGAAGCGATGGCCTGCGGTTTAGCTTGTTTGGCAACGGATGCCGGTGCTGATGGCGAGGCTTTGGAGGAAGGCGCGGGGATAGTTTTGAACACTCAGCGGGTGCGGAGTCAGTTACAAACTTTGCTGCCGCTGTTTTGCGATCATCCTGAGTTTGGAATGCTGCTGGGTCAAAAAGCACGCCAGCGGGCGATCGAGCGGTACACTCTCAGTCAGAATATTACTGAGCTAGAAAAGCTGTACTCAGAGGTTTTGCAGAAGCAGCGCGTGCCGTTGCGGGGCTTGGCATAACTTAGTCATTAGTCAGTAGTCAGTAGTCATTAGTCAGTAGTCATTAGTCAGTAGTCATTAGTCAGTAGTCATTAGTCAGTAGTCAGTAGTCAGTAGTCAGTAGTCATATCCGTTCGATTTCTCCAGCCGAGGCAGAGCAAGAGTGATATGGGTTCCCAGGCAGAGCCTCGGAACCAGTTAAACCAGTCAACGAGGACTAACATTAAACGCCAATTGCGATCAATAAAAACAAACATCGAACTCCATAAAGAAATTCACCTGACCCAAAATCAACGGTACATTTTCAGCCCGAGTCCAATTTCCCCTAAAGCATTATTAACAGATACAAAAGAAAATCGTTCCACATTACTCATCCTCTTGGGCTTTCGATTGCTTTAAAACTCCCTATGATGCGTTTGTGCAGCATCAAACGCATCATAGGGAGACCAAACATCACACACCGCCCCAGATGCGATCAAATCCTGTTCCTGACTCTGCATACATCCCATCAGCATTTGCAAGGTTACTTCCTCCACAGAAAGACCTCGCCGCTCAGCAGACTGTAAGAGATATTGCTCCAATTCAGGTGATAGATTCAGCGTCAAATTCATAAACGCCTCCTATTTGTTGGTAATTGCTGCGTTAAAACCTTCAATCTAAAATTGCCTAACTTCCCGGACGCAAATAATCCAAAAGCCGATCGCCCGAATCGGCCCGAATCAAAGCAACCACAACATCCGGCAAACTTCCCAAACTCGGATAAACAAAATAACGCGGTTCCCAGCGCGGCCCAAACTTATCTTTAAAACTGTGCAATCCCTTAAAATTATAAAACTTGCTCAAGTGATCCGAAAGATAAATCAAAACCTTTTCCAACCGCCCGGATTTACCCTCTTCTCCGACTCCCGCCAAAGCCGACAAACCCAAATCAAATTCTGCATAGCCCAATTCTTGACAGTGCTGCAACATCGAAGCAAATAAACACTCCATCGTGCCATTTTCTACCTCGGTGCGCCGCCGCATTAAATCAACTCCGATCGCATCATTACCCACAGATATCATATTCGCAAAAGCACTAATTTTACCGTCGGGAGTGTGAATCGCTACGGCGCGCGTTTTCTGCAAATATGCCTCGTCAAACCAACCCACAGAAAACTGTTTTTCCGCACCCTGAACCATTTGCAGCCACTCGTCGCTAACAGATTTCATTTGTCGCATCAATTCCCCACTTAAAGGAGGTTCGTAAAATTCGATACGATGGCCTGCTTTTGTCAGTCGGTTAATCGCAGTTCTTAAGTTTTGATTTGCCTTGCCTTTGAGAGTAAATCTTTTGAGATTTACAATCGCTTCTTCACCAATTTGTAATACTCGAAAACCGATAGTAGAATACATTTCTAAATCGTCGGGCAAAGTTTGATAAAATGCTGGATACCAATCGTTGCGATCGCAAAATTCTTGAAACCCCAGAATTGCCTCTTTGCGGTCTTCTGCAGGCCCGATGGGGTCTCCGAGGGCGATCGCGCCTCTACCTTTGGGCACGTAGGCGATCGTACTTTTTCCCGAAGCACTAAAATAATAAGATTTATCCTCAAGCAACGCCAGTCTCGCTAGGGTTGTCCGCCCGTATTCTGCTACAACTTCCTGAGCTTTATTGCGTTCCGAAATACTTGCCGAATTTCGCAGCAGCACCGGCCGCAGCAGCATCAAAAGTGCGTAACCAAGCGTTACCGCACCGACAGCATAAATCGAATCTGCGAAAAAGTTAGCAAATCGAGTTTTCGGAACCAAACCCGCATTGTCCGCCGTAAAAAACATAGCGAAAGTCTGGTACAAAGCATCGTCCAAATTGAAATTAACTGCTCGTTCGTTAACTTCAAAACGCCCGTCCAATATGTAAAAACCAGCCGTACCGTAAGCGAGTGTAAATAATAAAGCGCCTACCAAAACGCGGATTCCTTGAGCAATTGAAGGGCGATCTGATTGAGCGGTAAATGTCTTCCGCATCACCAATAATTGCAACAGCAGCACCCCAGAAAGCAAACTTTCTTCAATATCTAATCCCTTAACTAAATGAACTACGATAGAAACGTTTAACAGTCCCACAGTCAACAACCAAGCAATCCGCTTGCGCCGCAACAAATTAGCTGCCAAAGTTAGCAACATAAACCCGATAACGGCTGCAAAAAAATGGCTACCTGCACGGACGGTAAAAGGAAAAAACGGTTCCAGCCAATTTCGGCGATCGGGTAAACTGGGAGTTACGGCAGATAGCAGGTTAATAATTCCTACCAATCCAGTTAAAAACGATGCCGTCCATAGTCCAATCCTATTTTTTCGGGATAACACTGTTCACCTTAATAATTTTAATAACATTTGCCCTAGGGATATATTATGAAAGCAATGACCAATCGCGATTGTGATTTGTGTTCGGGGTAGGCTGGTTTTGGTAAGAAAGCCGATTTTTTTGTTTGATGAGTTTTATTTAGGTTCGTAGTTGGGTGGGGGCGGGTTTATGTAAATTGTCGGTGGGAATTAAAGATTGTTGGTGAAGTCGCCCCTACCTGGGCAATATTTTTCTTAGCTGCGACTACGACTTGGGAAATATTTTCCTTACCACCCACAGCATAACTAATATCAGCCCGCCCAATCCTAAACCGCCAAGCAAACTCCAGATAATCGTCGCGGTGAAGGGATGAAGCGGGAGGGAAGAATCGGGTTGCCATTTAATGGGTGTATCCTTGGTTAGGGATAGGCTGCTGAAAAGATTTGGCCGCCGCCGATCGCAGTTCCGACAAAAAAGATGATATTCTCAAGTTGGCGATCGCGCTTTTTATCATTTTATCTCGATCGCGATCTTTCTGCTCTTCTTCCTTTTGCTTGTTTGACACTCCCCAACCTAAAGGATGGGGATTCTTAATTCAGCGACTGACCTTTAAGTGTTACGTCCTTACGGCAATACTCAAACCTTTTAACCGTAGAAATCCTACTAATTAACGAGTCTGATTCGCAGCCACCCCAGAGGGTCTATCTCCACTCATGGTACTAGGATATTGACCTAGAGTTTGGGTATGCCCTACCCTACCTAACAAAAGTAAATTGTTTGTTTTTCTGGTTGTGAGACTGTATTAAGCCTCTAGCTGTATGGCGAGTTTTCGCCACTCTTTGTCCCCCGATTAACGCCTAAAAGTGTGTCTTAATCCCTGTTTCACGAGGGCGTTGCGAGTTTAACCTTGACTATTCTAGTATACCACAGACACTAGGAACTCCCTGATTTTTAGGAAGGAATTTAAGAAATTAAAGCCGTCCTAAAAGGATGGGTTTTAAACCCATTTCTCTGATAATTGTATTTGTTCGCGATCGCCCTGATGTTCCCTTTCTCCCTGTTCCCCGCTCAACTGCGCCTGTTCGATTTCCACCATCCCGCGAATTGGAGAATGGCGGTTGACAATCGCTGATTTCCGCTCGAATTTAATTCATTGGGTAGCGAGAAACCGGGTTTCTATGAGATTTTCGGTGAGACGCGATAAATCTCGAAACAAACCCGGTTTCTAGGATTTAAGTGCATCTAATTCTGTCGCTTCGTAGCGAGAAACCGGGTTTCTATGAGATTTTCCGCTGAACGCGATAAATCTCGCAATAAACCCGGTTTCTGGGATTTAGGAAGAAATTCGGTTTCTATATAAATCCGGCTTTATATTGATTAAAACTTAGAATATCTCCCGATGATTAATCGGGAGAATATCAAAACTACTCCACAATCCAAGGACTCAAGCAAGGAGTCCAACTACTCAATTCATCCGATTTGAACCAGAGACTAATTTCTTGGTTCGCAGTTTCCACAGCATCAGAACCGTGAATGATGTTGCGGCCGACATTCACAGCCAAATCGCCGCGAATAGTTCCCGGTTCCGAATTCAGAGGATTTGTAGCGCCAATGATTTTTCTCGCCGACGCCACCACGCCCTCGCCTTCCCACACCATCGCCACCATTGGCCCAGAAGTGATGAAATCTACCAGTCCCGCAAAAAACGGTCTTTCTTTGTGCACGGCGTAATGCTGTTCGGCTAGTTCGCGACTCGCCGTGATTAGCTTCATCCCTACTAGCGTGAAGCCTTTGGCTTCAAAACGACTGATAATTTCGCCGACGAGTCCGCGCTGTACGCCGTCGGGTTTAATCGCTAAAAAAGTCCGTTCCAAGATTAACTCCTATTATTTTCTTAACCAATCCAAAAGATAGAGTAGCTCACAATGTACCCAATGGCAATTCTGGGAAGAGCAAATTGTTATTTTAGACAGAAGTGTCATTGCGAGGAACGAAGCAATCGCCGAGACTAAGATTGCTTCGTTTTAATGAATTATATCGTTTCCGCTTGCATCGGAATGATTTAACCGGCGCTAGAACACAGAGTACACAGAGTCCGAGAATATATATCTGAATCATTCCGATGAAGAGAGGATTTGATATTATGGCGACTTCCGGCTGCTTTGGGGTGAAGAAATTCAAAAAATGCGATCGCTTTGTTCGGTGCTAGAACGCTATGCTTGGAAAGCTTCTCCCCTTCAGAAGTTGGTTGTAGTCGAAGTCCTGGAAGCAACTGCTACGTTTTTTTTCGAGGCGGCGCTAGCTGTGGTAATGGAGTTACAAGAAGCTACTAACAAAGAATATGTTTATTTTGAAGGAGGTTATGTGGGTTGGGAGAGTCATTAGATTGTAAATATACCTGAAATGTTGCAAGTTTTGACAGAGATGGAAGTTACTTATTCCGAACGTGAAGCGGCTTTAGAGTTAGCACAAGATGTATTTGAATTATTTACTGAAGCGATGAAAGAGTTGTTCGGACACAGCAAAACAAATTCTTGCAATACTGTGCTGCAAGTATCTTCGATTTCTGCGTTCGATCGCGCTTTTGAGTATCAATAAATCTGAGATTGTTACTGCCAATAAATCTGCAATGGGGCGGGCGGGTTTTATCTGTGTTTTGTCGCTTTTTTATGGGATGTTCCACTAAACCCGCCCCGATAATTAATGACTTAATTAAACTATTACTAAATTGTCTCGGTGTACGGCTGTTTCTACGCCTGCATAGCCTAAGATTTCTGCGATTTTATCGGACTTGCATCCCTGAATTTGTCTCATTTCTAAACTACTATAATTCACAAGTCCTCTGGCAATTTGTTTGCCTTCTCCGTCGCACAACTGCACGGAATCATCTGCTTGAAACTCTCCTTCTACTTGAGAAATTCCGGCAGCTAACAGCGATTTTCCGCCGTGGGAAATTGCTTTGACAGCACCCGCATCTAAATACAGTTTTCCTGCTGGAATTAGCACGTTGGCTATCCAGTGTTTGCGAGCGTTTACAGGGCGAGTTTGCGGCTCGAATTGAGTGCCGATCGACTCTCCGTTAAGTATTTTCTCGATATTACCAGGAAAACAGCCGTCTGTGATGACTGTCCGCACTCCCGATGCTGTGGCGATTCTGGCGGCTTCAATTTTTGTTAGCATTCCGCCGGTTCCCCAACCGCTGCGGGAATCTCCTATTTTGATCTGCAATTCTGTGAGCTGTGCCATACTTTGGACTAGGGCGATCGGCTGCGCGTCGGGATTGCTGCGCGGATCGGCAGAATACAGCCGATCGACATCTGTGAGCACGAACAACCAATCGGCTTCTACCAAACTCGCTACTAGCGCCGAAAGCGTGTCGTTATCGCCAAATTTGAGCTCGTCTACCGCTACTGTATCGTTCTCGTTGACGATCGGAATCACGCCCAACTTCAGCAGTTGCCCAAAGGTATTGCAAGCGTTAACATAACCGTTGCGCTGCACTAAATCGCCCCTCGTGAGCAATACTTGGGCGATCGGCTGTTGTAGAGTAGTAAACAAGTCATCGTACACGCGCATCAGCCGCCCTTGCCCCACGGCAGCCACAGCCTGTTTCATAGCGATATTTCGCGGGCGTTCCGTCAAACCCAAGCGCGCGCAACCCACGCCCACCGCACCGGAAGAAACCAAAACTACTCGATGGCCGCTCTGCCGCAAACCTGCTAATATTTCGACTAATGCAGCAATAGTTGAGAGAGCTAAGTTTCCGGTAGTCGATCGAGTCAGTGTCGAAGTTCCTATTTTGATAACAATAGTTTGAGTCATTTGTTATTTGTTATTAGTTATTTGTTATTTGTTGTTTGTTATGACAATCAGAGCTTTTTTATTTAATTGCGATCGAGTTCCAAACGGCCTATTCATAAACAATATTTCAGATTAATTACTAATATACCTCTCCAATAACTATTGTGGAACAGGCAGGATGCCTGTTCCAAACAGGCTTTTTATGATATGTCTAATCACTGATGATACCAAATCCGGGTAATATATGATTCGGCGGTTGAAACCGCGTTTACACAAACGATGTCGGCCTGCGCCGACTGGTTCATAAAGGGTATCCAAAACCCGAATTTGGTATGACTGCTAACTACTAACCAATTACCAATGACTAATGACAACTAACTACTGACAACTGACAACTAACTACTGACAACTGACTACTGACTAATCTTTAATTTTCAGAGTTGCCCCCAAAGCTTGAGAAACCCACACTTCAAAAGAGCGCACCGGATACTTACGAAGCGCGTAGCCAGCATCAATCATTGGCTCGACTAAAATAGTAAACATACCCAAACGATTGCCGGCCAAAACATCAGTAAAAAGTCGATCGCCCACCATCGCCACCTGTTCCACCGGCAAATTCATCGCCGTCACAGCTTTTCGCAACTTGCGGCGCGACGGTTTAGCAGCACCAGTAATATAAGGTAGATTCAACGACTCAGCAATTCGACCGATCCGAGTCTGACTTAAATTATTGCTCGCCAACCACAGCGATACTATCGGTTTAATTTCTTCCACCCACACGCTGAGTTCGGGAGAAGCATTCATTGCTGTCATGGGAACGAGAGTGTCGTCCACATCCAAAACTAATCCTTTAATCTGATATTCCTGAAGAATATCTGCAGTTAAATTTACGATCGAATTGCCTAAAACTAAGTCAGGCTGTAATAGTTTACCCCAAGTCATAATGATTTTAGAGTTGAGATTTTAGATTTTAGATTCAGAAATAAGAAATTGGAAGTTAAGGATTAAAAAAGTAAAAAATCTCCAGCAAGCGTTATTGCTTTTGCTTTGTTACTTTTTACTTTTGTATTAGTTTTTGCCAATCTATTGACCCGATCGCACTTTTTGGTCAACTTGAGCCACAGCAGCATTGTGTTCGGCCAGGGTGCGGCTGAAAATGTGAGTGCCGTCGTACCGAGCCATAAAATACAGATATTCCGTATTTTCAGGAGCCAGAGTAGCTTCCAAACTGGCAATTCCCGGAGACGCGATCGGAGTTGGCGGCAGCCCTACATTGATATAAGTATTGTAAGGAGAAGGCGTTTCCACCTGCTTAAAAGTCAAAGGCTTCTCCTTAGTTTGCCTGATGCCGAGGGCATATTCAACTGTAGGATCGGAGCCCAAGGGCATATTGTTTTTCAGACGGTTGTTGAACACGCCTGAAATGCGATTGCGCTCGCTCGCCACCACGGCTTCTTTTTCCACAATACTCGCCAGCGTCACCCACTCTTTCAAAGAAAACTTAGTATTGTTCTGATTTTTTTGATAGACCGGCAAAGCTAACCGCTCGAAACGATCGAGCATTTGCTTAATGACAGCTTCCGGGCTAATTGCATCGCCGTCTAGCTGATAAGTATCCGGGTACAAAAACCCTTCCAAATGAGGCAAGCCGCTGGGTAGCCAAGGGTACTGAGCGTAGGGAACTTGACTCGCTGCCGCCATAAAATCCTTAGCCGGGAAAAAACCTTGGGCTTCAAAATAAGCACTCATTTGTTGCATCGACCACCCTTCGGGAATCGTGAAACTCTGCTGTGCGACTTCGCCATTCCAAATTTTCTCAGCAACCGCACTCAGAGGCTGAGTCGCCGACAGTTGGTAAGTTCCGGCTTTAAAACCTCCGTCGCGGTTTTGCATTGTCAGCCAGCGGGCCCACATATCCCATGCTCCTGCCGATCGAATTAAGCCCGCGGCTTCCAAATCCTGCCCGATTTGTTGACTGGAAGTACCGGGGGGAATTTGGATGGAAACAGCAGCACCATCTCCCGAAGAAGTTGAGGTTTCAGCGATTTTAGGAGCGGCCGAAGCCCAGCTCCACCAAGCCCAGCCCTGCCAAGCGCAAACACCCCAAATTGCCGGCAGCAACACCAGATAAAACAACCATTTTGAAAGTTGCGGAGCAGCTTTTCGGCTCTCAGACTCGCTGCTTTTTGTCAGTTGTTCTTTGCTCATAGTGCGTTGTCCTCGATAAGCGCCAATTAATTAACGACTAATGACTAACTCTCTGCGATTGTTGACCGAAAGTCAGGGATGCAGCCTGTTCGATCCACCCAAAAACTGATATAAGCCCCCGAGTTCAGTCGTGGAGAGACTGAAATTTTAGACAAGAGTTCAACATCCCAGATTCACCTAGCTGCAAGTAAATCTAAAATCTAAAATCGACGCTCCGCAACCATATTGGCGCGGCTCAATTCAACACCCTGAGCGGACAGGGCAGAAGGCACAATCTCGAAAAAGTTCGATCGGGCAAGCAGTTAACTTCTAACCATAAGATAATCAAAAATTCTGCTTTTTGCCGTCAGGTCTTCTGCCTGCAATCAATATCTAATCAGGCTCGTCAAAAAACTGGTCTTCTAGCATCGGCAACATCGGTTCGAGCCTTTGGAACTCTTCTTCCGAGAGCAATTCCGGCTCGCCGTCATCATTGATGCGAGCCAAGATAAAGAACGGATCGAGAGGAGTATAAATGGCATATTCCTGTTCTTCGTGATAGAAGCTGGTCAGCCACATCAGTTCCTCGAAATCCGACTCTTCATCGGGATCGGTATCCGGTGCCATCTCCTCGTCGGGAAATTCTGGCAATTCGCCAACTACAGTCAGCGTCACCGCCGTGCGCCGGAGTGTCAAGTTCTGCTCTTGCAGCACAACTTGAGCAATATCAAAAATTTTGTCAATTTCGGTCTCGTCTTCTACAGGAATTGCTGCTTCGTCGCTTTCGTCTCCGTGCCAAGTAAAAATTTCTACTGGAGAGTCGATCGGAATCAGCAAAGCATATTCTTGACCTTCTAGGTTCATCGAATGCTCTATGTTGCAAGTCAGCGAGCGCCCGAATTCATCCGTCAGGGTGACGGACTCTTCGTTGGAACTGCCATTCTCTTTGCGGTTTGGGGATGAGGACATCGCGTGTATCTTAATTTTCCGTCAATTATTCAGTAATTTGTGCTTGACAATGGGGAGTTTTCGTGGCGATATTCTGGCGGCGCGGGCGATCGCCAGCCCACAAGTTTAAACTGCGAGACTCGCGGCATTTTCCACGCGGAGAGTGCAGCGTTTAAATTTCTGTCTAGTCCAGAGCGACACTGAGGACAAATCACAATTTTGTGCTGCTTCAGTACCGAAGGGTACAGCGAAATTTTCTCAAGTATGTCAACGGTTACAGGTGTGCCTAGCAAACTTGCACAACTAGGATATCACGGCTTTGTTAAAAGCTATCACGATTGGGAACAGGGGCGATATTTTGTCTTCTCATATCCAACCACCGCTGCAAAATCAGCGCTGCTGCTTTGCGATCGATCGAACCCTTATTTTGCGAAGGCGAAATTCCTTGTGCTTGAATCAATTCCTCTGCCTCAACCGAAGTCAGGCGCTCATCTGCGTATTCTAGGGGGAGTTCTAAGGCCTCGGCGATGCGGCCAGCATATTTCTGCACTTGTCGCGCTTGATTGCCCAATTCTCCGTTCATGGAGTAGGGCAAGCCTGCAACCAAAATTTTTACTCCGCGCGATCGGACGAGTTCTCGCAGACAAGCTACGTCGCGATCGAAGGACGATCGCACCAGAGTAGTAATCCCCGTAGCGATTAAACCTGTGCCGTCACATCCGGCGATGCCGACTCGTTTGCTGCCGATATCTAATCCGAGGGCTGAAATCCATAATTTTTCGTTGGACATTATTATCGATTTTAGATTTTAGATTTACTGTTTTTGGGCGGATACAATTTTATTTAACGAACCGCGAAGACGCAAAGAACGCGAAGGAATAACAGAAGAAAGCAAGAAGATAATAGGCAATATTAAGTTGGTATCAATCAAAAGCAGAAGGAAATCCCTGTAAACATGACAGAAAAAAAAGTAATTTGTTGAATGATTAATTCTATTCTTTTCTGCTTTCTACCTGCTACCTTCTGCTTTTGATTGTTAAGAATTGAGTTCTCCTAGCGAGCCGCCGTCTGGAGGCAATTCCGGCAAATTCAGAGGCAAAATGCTGTTGGCATCTGTTGCTGCTGATTCGGAATTTTGGCCGTTCAAGGGGTTAATTCGATCGGCTTGACCGTTTCCTGAGTCCGACAAAAACGGTTTAATCTCTGAGGACGCGGGCCCTGCTGCGGCTTCCCCAGCCATCGGGCCTAGCCAGGACATCCGACCCGGTACGGGTTTGCGAGTTGGTTGGAAGCTCTGCAACATTTCTGATAGTTGGAGTCCTTCGAGGGAGACTAACTTTGATTCGCGCAGTTTGTGCCATACCGATCGAGACATCAGCAAGCTGTGTTCCACGCGCACGGCTCCAAATTGCTCTAAATAAGCTTCGCGTTCCGGTTGATAGTCGGCCGAAGCTAGTTGCAGGCTTTGAACGGGGAAGTCTTGAACGAGTCGCGCCATCTGGGATAGCAGTTCCGGGTACAGCCAAGTGTAGGCCGGGTGTACGGTCAACTGGGCGACGTGTGGCGCTTCGCCGTTGCGGGATAGCTGCACCTGAAAATAGCCGATCGCCGCTTTCCGCTGCGGTTCAAACACGTAACCGCTGACTACTTCTGTTTTCGCCAGCCACTGTCTGGCACCTTCGACTAAAGCGCCGAAAAAACTGGTTTTGAAGTCTTGAATGTGCCGATCGAATACTTGGCGCACCAAGGGCGGCATCGATGCGGTATCGAGTTGATACAGCAATTGAGCGTCCGCGTTGCTGACCGGCAGCAGGTTGGGCAAATCTGGCGTTGAGTTTGCCATTTCTTGCAGGCGTTCTGGGGCGATCGTCCAGTAAGTCATCTGCGCCAACGGCTGAAACCCGTTCTGCCGGTACAAAGCCAGGGAGTTTTTGTCGCCGACGTTCACCTCCAACAGCCACGTCCGCGCCTCCCAGACTGCCTCAAAGCAGTACCGCAGCAGCATGGAACCAATGCCTTTGCTGCGGGCTTCTGGGTCTACTCCGATGCGATCGATCCGCCAAGTGCTACGGGTGCGGTTGAAAGGAGAAATCTGAATTATGCCCTTAACTTTCCCCTGTTCTTCAGCAACGTGGGCCCGAAACAAAGACTGACAAGGGTTGGGAAACAAGCTAAGCAGCTTTAGCATTCCGTACCAGCGACGAATCTGCTGCAATTTTTTACCTAGTACCAAGTCGCAGCTTGCACCCTTGCGTTTTTCTGGTTGTTCGGCTGTTTCCGCGCACAGTTGTTCCATCGCCTCGATGTCGCGGTACTGAAACGGGCGAATCACAACCTGGTTTTGGTTTTGAGAGGTAAATGAAGTCATAGCACGAAAGTGGGGAATGGAAGTTTTTAAATAAAATTTCAGAAAGGGGAAAAGTTAGGGAAGTTTTGAGTTTTGAATGCGTTAATTTTGCGTTCAAAACTTAGAACCTGTTCGGGGACGTGACCTACAAAGAAACCGGGTTTTTTACTCTTTCTGTGGGTTACTGCGAAGGAAACGCTTTTTAAAACCCGGTTTCTGGCAGCCCGTGCGTCCGCGAACTAAAAACTTTTGATGCTTCTCCCTTTCTCGATCGAGCGAAAATTAAAAATTTCAAATCATCTTTTTTTAATTTTTAATTTGAATTTTTAATTTTCAGTTTTAAAATCAAGATTTCTGTGGCAGAGGTCGAATCAATACGACCGGTGTTCGTTCGTCAGCATTCCCGGCGGGGTTGCTTCGCAAGGCTTGCTCTAAAAATGTTACCGATAAATCGGAGGTCGCTGCTAATATCTTAACTGCTTTCAAGTCATTAGCGTCTACGATCGCCGCCGCAAGTCCAGTTTCTCGCTGAATTTGTTCTACAACTTGCTGCGGATTGTCCGGGCCAAGCACAATAAATTGGTCGAAGGGAGGCAAAGTCCCGGTAACGTCGTCGATTAGCCTTGCTTGTTCCCCTGCTAGTTGGTAAAAGACTCCCGGTTTACCCAATATTTTAGCTACAGAGCCGATCGCAAATGCTGCAACTACGCGCCAAGGCCCAACTACATCCACCAAAGTTTGCATTCCGCAAGCTGTGGCCAAACTCGACATCGGCAAGAAAAACAAGCAAACTCGCTTTGCTACCCATCCGGGTTTAACTTCGCTGGGGTGGTGGTAGCGTCCCTGCATCAAAGCTAGGGGAGTTTCTGCAAGGGCGACAATATCACCTTTCTGGGCGCGCGGCAGCACGTAGCGCTTGACAATTTCGACGGGATCGTCTAGTTCTGCCAGTATGTGGGTGCGAATCGGCAAAACTTCGGCAACTCCGACATTGCGGGCGACGGGTACGGTGTCCGAGTTGGGAAATTGCAGCGGGACTACTACGTTGCGGACTTTGGGGATGCGCCCGCCTGGGCCGTAGGTGACGAAATGTATTTGCACCCAAGCTGACTGCAATTTGGTTAAATCTTGCCCTTGAATGTCTACAGAAACTTTGATTTTGGTGTTTTGTTGGGCTTTAACAATATAGCCGAACCAGTAATCGTCCGATCGGGCTTTTGCGTCTTTGTGACAAGGAATCACTTTTGTCTGGAAAGTCACGCCATCCAAACTTGCGTCTGACAGCAGTTTCACCTGTGCGCGCACTTCCGGCAACATCACCTCGAACCGCTGTGTCAGGTTGCGGAATTCCATTTCCCCGACTAAAAAATAGCGATTGGGTTCGTTTATGGCTAAGTGCCATTCTCCGGCTGTAAGTTCTAGTTTATTTGCACTCCCAGTCCGGCGATAGTTCAACTCTAGGCCCAATCCGCCCAATGCTAGCAGCGAACCTGCTGCTGCGATTCCTGTTGCTAAACTCTCAATCACTCAAATCACCGCCAATAATATTTTGTGTTTACTGTAGTCGATATCGGGTACTTCGAGATCCGATCCGGCAGTAATTGGAAGTTGTGGGGGTTGTTGGGGGCGGGGTTGGAGAGTGGGATGGGCGCGATCGAAATAGATTTTTCGGATGACTTGCACGGGATGGCGGGAAATTCGGGTAGACTTTATGACTGCCCGAACAAATGTTATCGCGGTTTTTATTCCAACCTTGCTCTCACTTCATCAGCCGATAACTGAGGCAATTGTTCTACAAACAATGTCAATTCATCGACAGGCATTGCTAGTAAGTTGGTAAGGGCAGCAGGCAGAATATCCTCCAATTCACTTTGGCGCATTCTCAAAACATTTTCTGCTAATAATCTCACCGCTTGTTGTCTTCCTGCTTCATCGACGGTTAGCATGGATATTGCCAGCAACAGCACTGTAAATTCCGCAGCGGGCAACTTTGATATTGGAGATAAAAAAGCTGTCATTTTCGAGTTAACTTCTCCAAATCGCACTTGCAGGAAATTCTCTAAAATTAAGCGCTGTTGTGTTTGTCTGCCTTGTTCTAATCCTTGTTCAATTCCTTGTTGTTGTGCGGCTTCTAACTGTTCTCTAAAAAGTGATGGGATCGCCATAATTAACTCCCGCTCTTCTGGCTGTAACTCTTGTTCGGTATCGGTTACTAAGTTTGACTGCAACTGATACAGCAATTCTAGCGCGATAATCCGTAACGGATCGTCGGTTGCTAAAGAGCTCAGTTCGGCGATCGCCCTTTGCTGCACTTTTCCTTTGCCTAAAATCCTCAACCACAACGTTTCGGGAGTTTCGGGCAATTGATGAATCACCACCATTGCCGATTTCAAATGCCTCGGCAAAAAATAAATGCCATCGAGCCAATCATCCGGCTTGGGTACCGCACCAAAACCCTCCAGCAGTGCTTTCGACGCTGTAGGTGTCAAAATCCACAATAAGGGCAGCTTAGCATCGTCGTAGCGAGTATTTTCTCTTCTGGCTTGCCGCTCCAATTCACCTCGCAAATCCCATAACTTACTCATACAGCTAATGACTTCGCCGACAGTTGCTGCATTGCGAAACGGTTCAAAAATTGCCGCCGTATCAGCCATTTTTCCCAACAATCCTAAAGTTGCTGAGTATTCGGGAATTACAGTGCTGGGAATGAAATAAACATCGATTTCTCGGACTTCTGCAGTAACATCATGCCCGATATTCACCGTTCCGATGGGAGACAGCAGTTCTGTCAACAAGTCTTTGGCAAAGCGATCGTGAATAAATCGCGTCATAAAAAATTGCTTTCATATTTTATGATTTAATTTTATCATGTTATATCGCTTCCGGTTGCATCGGAATCATAAAATCGAGTCAACATTTAACACTCAACCATTCAGTTTTTTTGACATCGAGTCAACAGTCAACAGTCAAAAATCATGTTTGAGTGCAACCGTAATTGGTATGACTGTCAGATATTTAAGATATTTGCTTTGACAACCAGCAGACAAACATAAAACCATCAAACACTCAGATACCCGACTTTTTCAAGAAGTCGGGTATCTAACAGATATTGCATTTTACGTTCATTTAGAATGCAGGCTGCAATCAATATCCAATTTGCAAAGTCACAGAAGCTTCAATCTGCTGTTCCCCTCC
The DNA here is from genome assembly GCF_036700765.1 of Microcoleus sp. S1D4. Taxonomy (NCBI): domain Bacteria; kingdom Bacillati; phylum Cyanobacteriota; class Cyanophyceae; order Oscillatoriales; family Microcoleaceae; genus Microcoleus; species Microcoleus sp. S1D4. The sequence goes on along the minus strand of NZ_JAUBPP010000007.1, from coordinate 33,523 downwards.
CACCACAGGCGTTGCAGCATTAGCATCAGCCTTAGCAGCAAATTGGCGGTACACGGGAGCTGGCGCGATCGCACCGTTGACTTGAATTGCCTGAATCTCGCCGCGCTTGAGGTTGAGCGCGCTCAAGACTGCATCCGCTTGCGATTGAGCGTCTTGAGTGGCTTTTTTGAGTGCTTGTTTTTGACCTTGTTCGATCGCGCTTTCGGCGGCCACAAAACTCACACCTTGAATGCGCGTTGCTCCGGCTGTCACCGCATCGTCGAGCAAAGTGCCTGCAGATTCAGTATTAATCTGAAAACTGACGGTATTAGTAGCAGTATACCCTGTCAGCCGCTGCTGGTTGTTTTCGTAGCTGTAATTCGGGCTGAGGGTAATGCCGGCAGTTTCGAGTTTTTCTACTTGGCGCGCTCGCAGCAACTCTACCACAGCGGACGATCGCCTCGCCGCTTCCTGCTGCACCGCGGTCGCCGTTTTCCCCTGCACCTCAACCCCCAGCCGCACTTGGGTTTTAGTTGTAGGAATCGCTTCCACACCCCGCCCGGTAACAGTCAACGTTCTGAGCCGCTGTTCTTGAGCAACCGCCGGATCTAACCTCACAAAACTCACGAAAGTTAACGTTAAACACAACGCTGTTAACAGACTGCGGAAATTATTTCTAGTACCGCGCCGCAAATTTGAATTCATAACTTTGATTATCCTCACATACAACAGATGCTATATTTTACTTTGCCACTGAAATTCCTAAATATCCGGCTTGTTACATTTTTGGCAACTAAAAAAAATATTAGTCATTGGTCATTGGTCATTAGTCATTAGTCATTAGTCATTACTCATTACTCATTAGTTATTACTCATTAGTTATTACTATATGCAATCCTTAAAACAAGCTGCCCGCCGACTTAAAAAAGAGACTTACGCCGTTTATTTAGCCAGTACAGACCAGAGAGTACCTGGGTACGCCAGAATTTTAGCTGGCCTTACGGTGGCCTATGCTTTTAGCCCGATCGACTTAATACCCGATTTCATACCAATTCTCGGCTACTTGGACGATTTGATAATTGTACCTTTGGGAATTTGGCTGGTACTGAAGATGATTCCCCCACAGGTTTTAGCCGAGTGTCGGGAAAAAGCCGCTGCTGAAATAGAGCGAGAAAAACCGATAAATCTGGCTGCGGCTGCTATAATTATTGTTATTTGGATTGGCTTGGGAATATTAGCAGCAATTTTGCTCAAACAAATATTGAAACGTTAGAAATCCGGACCGTTGAAACCGCGGCTATAGAGACAAAACCCGCCTCCGCAGGTTGAATAATAGGCGGTGAAAATTATGTTTTACCTTATTCTCTCTTCGTCCGCGGAGGCGGATATCGTTTGACTTTCTGGGGGTTTCAACCGCCGTCGGATCTTCATGATATTATATTGTAGGGCGATCGCTCATTACCTTAAACAAACTCGGAGTAAATGAATTCATTTCATCAAACGTAAAATACGAAACCCTCAAAGGCTTGCTGTGTATCTCTTCTTCCTTCTTCCTTCTTCCTTCTTCCCTCTTCCTTCTGCTTATCACATACTAAGTATTATTTATCTCTTAAAAAAATCCAACAACTAACTATCTAGCTATGACTCAAACCACTGATTTCCTCAGCCACCTCAACCCATCTCAGCGCCAAGCAGTCGCCCATTATAACGGGCCGCTGTTAGTAGTAGCGGGCGCTGGTTCCGGCAAAACGCGAGCTCTAACTTACCGAGTTGCTAACTTAGTTCGCACCCATAGAGTTGATCCAGAAAATATTCTGGCGGTGACATTTACAAATAAAGCCGCCAGGGAGATGAAAGAAAGAATTGAGAAATTGCTGGCTACTCAGCAAGCTGAAGCGGAATATGGGAAACCTTTGGCAGATTTAGCGCCGGATGTGCAAACCAGATTGCGATCGCAAATTTACCAGAGAATTACCAAACAGATTTGGATGGGAACCTTTCACTCTCTGTGCGGCCGAATTCTCCGCTACGACATTGAGAAGTATCAAGACGAAAAAGGCCGCCAGTGGAAGAAGAATTTTTCAATTTTTGACGAGTCAGATGCTCAAAGTCTCGTCAAACAAATTGTTACCAAAGTCCTCAATTTAGACGATAAGAAATTTGACCCGCGCAAAGTCCGATATGCCATCAGCAACGCTAAAAATCAAGGTTGGTCGCCTCAAGAATTCCTCGCAGCAGAACCGGATTACCGAGGGCGGGTAATTGCGGATGTTTACAGCCGTTATCAAGATGCTTTAGCCGCCAACAATGGCTTAGATTTTGACGATTTAATTCTAGTTCCGGTTAAACTTTTACGCCAAAACGAGCAAGTTTTAAGTTATTGGCATCACAAATTCCGACATATTTTAGTTGACGAATATCAGGATACCAACCGCACTCAATACGATTTGATTCGGATGTTGGTGACAAATAACAGCGACCCGAAAGAGTTTGATAAATGGCAAAATCGCTCGATTTTTGTGGTGGGCGATGTGGATCAATCTATTTACAGTTTTCGGATGGCTGATTATACCATTTTGCTGGAATTTCAAGAGGATTTCGGCGATGGCTTGTCGGACGAAAAAACTCAGACGATGGTCAAATTAGAGGAAAATTATCGATCGCGCGAAAACATCCTGCAAGCCGCCAACCACTTGATCGAACACAATACCGAACGCATCGAGAAAGTTCTGCGCCCGACTCGCGAACCCGGAGCTCCGATTGTGGTATGGCGCGCCGACAACGAAATAGATGAAGCGCAATTTGTAGCGGGGCAAATTCAGTCCCTGAAGCGCCAAAATTCCGAATACGAACACGGCAGCAACTTTGCGATTCTCTACCGCACCAACGCCCAATCTCGCTCCTTTGAAGAAGCGTTAATGTACTTGGATATTCCCTACAATATTGTCGGCGGCCTGAAGTTTTACGATCGCAAAGAAATCAAAGATATCCTAGCATACCTGCGGACGATCGCCAATCCCGACGATAGCGTCAGCCTCAAACGCATCATCAACACTCCCCGCCGCGGCATTGGCGACACGACATTTGGTAAAATCGAAGATGCTGCAACTCAATTAGGTATTCCGCTGTGGGAAATTCTCAGCGACGAATCTTCTGTAAATACTCTCGCAGGGCGATCGGCAAAAGCTATCATTAAGTTTGCCGCCATGATTGGTAATTGGCAACAAAAACTTGAAACTACGCCCGCGTCGCAAATTGTCCAAGGAATTATCGAAGATTCTGGTTACATTGACGATTTAAAAAACCAAGGAACCGAAGAAGCCGAAAATCGCATCGAAAACGTCAGAGAATTGTACAACGCAGTGCTGCAATTTGAAGAACAAAACGAAGAACCGACGCTAACATCATTCTTAGCAAAAGCATCCTTAGCATCCGATTTAGATGATTTGAAAGAAGACGATTCCCGCGTGTCGCTGATGACGCTGCACTCAGCCAAAGGGTTAGAATTCCCCGTAGTATTTTTAGTCGGAATGGAACAGGGTTTATTTCCCAATTTCCGCAGTTTAGATGACCCGAAAGCAGTTGAAGAAGAACGCCGTTTGTGCTATGTCGGCATCACTCGCGCCCAGGAATTGCTATTTCTCACCCACACTCGCGAACGCCGCCTCTGGGGAGGATACCGCGAACACTGTACGCCTTCACTATTCTTGGGCGAATTACCGACACATTTGCTAGCTGGAAGTGCGAAGAAAACTAAGACAGGCAAAACTGGTGCATCCCAGGGAAAAACTAATAATTCATCAGCCGATTCTGGGAGTTCTCCATCAGAATGGAAAACGGGGGAACGGGTTTTTCATCATGCTTTTGGAGTTGGAGAAATTACCCACGTTTTGGGAGTGGGCGATAAAACTAATCTGGCAATTAAGTTTAAAGGTTTGGGCCGCAAAATCATCGATCCGAGGACGGCCAAGTTGCAGCGAGTGTAATATAAAAAACTCCAAAAAAACCAGGCGGTTTCAACCGCGTCTGTACAGGTAAAACCCGAGCTGAGGGGTTGAAGAATGGGCGGTAAAAATGGCGGTAAAAATTACATTGTTTTCTTGAGTCCGCAGAGGCGGACATCGTTTGACTTTCTGGCGGTTTCAACCGCCGGATTTTCTTCTATTATTCGATTACCTGAGATTCCACACGCCTGTATTTACCCGCCAAACGTTCTCGACGCTCGCGGCGGTTGTCAGCTTCAAATATGGCAATTGCTTCATCTAACTTCAAATTGAAAGCGTCAAGCTGTCGGCAGACTTCACGCATCTTTTCAACGTGTCGCTTTCTGGTTTCAGCGTCGGGGATTCTAGGTTGTTGATTCATCGTAAGTTCCAATCCATTTTGATTTCTTGAATGCTTGCTGCTGAGGCATCGACAATGGCCTCTCCGTCTTCTATCGTGCCATACAGAAAGTTTAACGTATCCGCAGTCGCAGCGGGTTGAGATTCTGCCACCTGCTGCAAAAGCCTGTACAAACGATTGTAAGAGGTTCTCAACCTTTCCTTAATATTATCCAGAGATTCTAGTTCGGGGAGTGTCGCTTCTGTCTCGCCAAACTGCTGCATGAATATATATTCTGTGGCGGTTGTTTCGTTGAGGATTTCCACTAGCCGCCGCTGCAATGTGAAAATTGTGTTCAGGATGTCATCAGGTAGCTTTGCCATTGTCCTTAATTTTTAGGGATAACAACTTAACACAATATATCAGAATGTTTGATCGTTACCAGGATCTGCCTGGTAATGCAGATCCGGAGGCTCTGCCTCCTTTTATCTGGTAACTTACAGAAGAGAGGACTGTAGGAGGTGTTTAAGTTATTAACTTTTAGATTCTTAACACAATATAGCAGAATGTTTGCTTCCTTCTATTTGAGTTGGAATCAAGAGCGATCGCACTCCCAATTTACCACATTTAAACCTAACTAAAAGCATCCAGATTACCAGCATCCATATCGATCCGTGAGGTCGCTTTCTTCAATCCTAAAATCTCAAATCGATCGCACTTCGCATCGCCAATAACGCCGTTCCATAAGCAGCCGCAGTATGAATTGGCGTTTCAACAGGCACTTTCAAATAACGCTTTCTAATCGCACTCCAAACCGAATTTTTCGCCCCGCCGCCAGCCGTATAAACTTTGGTCAAAGGAGTTGCGCCCAATTCTTGCAATAATTGATATCCCCGCGCTTCAATCCGCGCGATGCTTTCTAGCAAACCGTGCAGAAATTCCACAGAATCAGCGGGACGCGGTTCGAGCCGGGGCGCTAAATTCGGGTCATTAATCGGAAAGCGATCGCCCTTTTTCAACAATGGGTAATAATCCAGCAAACTCTCTTGTGCTGGGTCAATTTGTGTGCTATAATCATCCAACTCAACATCAGTAAAAAAGTGTCGCAGCACCGCACCTCCGGTATTAGAAGCGCCTCCAACTAACCACAAATCGCCTAATTTATGGCTGTAAATCCCGTATCTAGAATCATCTACGCGGGTATGACTTAACAGTTTGACTGCTAGTGTAGAACCGAGAGAAGTTACTGCTTCCCCTGGTAAATTGACACCGCTTGCTAAAAATGCTGCAATACTATCGGTTGTGCCGGCACAAACTGTACAATCGCGGGGAAATCCGAAGCGACTCCTCACTTCATCTTGAACTTCCCCCACAGGCGTGCCCGGTGCGACAACTTGCGGCAATTTAGGCGTTGCAGCGCCCGCAATTCCCTGGATCAGCCAATCGGGATAGCACAAAGTATCAACATCGAAACCGAGTTTTAAAGCATTGTGATAGTCGCTAATTCCTAATTTTCCGTGCAGCAAAAATGCCAGCCAATCAGCTTGATGCAGGAAATAAAGCGGGCTGGTAAAGCCTCGAAAGTCTTGCAACCACAGGAGTTTGGCCAGACTGGATGTTGCGCTTAATACTGTGTGGTTATCCGGCGCGATCGCCCGCAACCTCTCTGTCACCGCTGCACCGCGCGCATCATTGTATAAAATGGGTTCGCATACTGGTATACCGTCGGTATTGCACAGCATGACAGTGGAAGATGTGCCGTCAAGGGCGATCGCCCTTACCTGATTGCGGATTGTTGGGGGAATTTGCTCGATCAAATCCCACAGCGCATTTTGCCACACCGAGGGCAATTCAGTCTGTTGTTGCCCGTTGTTGGCAAAAGTATATTCAGTCTCACAATGTATTGTACCGTGGGAGTCTATGACAGTCGATCGCGCGCCCGTAGTACCGAAATCTATTCCCAAATAAAGATTCATTTATAGCAGTTGACAGTTGACAGTTGACAGTATTTGTAGGGTGTGTCAGCAAGAAACCGGGTTTCTGAGATTATCGTGCTTCTACATAGTCACAAAGCGTAGTTGGTTGGGGAATCGGTAAACCTTCCTCTCGCAATCCTTCTAAGTGAAATTCGATCGCTTCTTTAATTTGCTGCTGTATTTCTGCAAGGGTTGCGCCTGTAGCTGCACATCCGGGTAAATCTGGCGCGTAAGCTGAATAGTTATTCGGTGTTTTTTCAATCACAATAGCATAACGCATTAGTTGAGTTCCTCATCTTGATGATTTGTTTCGACTTGGTTCGGTTCTTGTTGCTCTTTGACTTCTCTCAATTGAGCTTGTTTGAGAATATTATTGGATGTACCGATAGCTAAATCATCAGATAGTTTACCGGGAACTGTAACCAAACCCGATTTCGTAGGATGTTTGTACTGGCGGTGACTCCCTCGCGTTCTAGCTAGATACCAACCGTCTGCTTCTATTTGTTTAATGATATCTCTAACTTTGATTGGCATTTATTACTGATCCAATTAGCAGGTAATAAAATGACTAAAATTCGATAAATTAGTCAAAAAAGGTTCGATCAAAAAGACTTGAAAAGGGGCTGAAATCGTTATAGATTACAGCTTACAGTTCTCGATGCGAGAGAAGAACCATAACGCCACTTCACACCTAAACCCCGGAACCCACCCCACCACCCACACAGTTCCCTAGGGAGGTGGCCCACAGGTGCTTGTTTATTATAGGTTAGGTTCTTTGTGTCCAACCAACTGCCTCCTTTTCGCCAACCGACACGATCGCCTAGCTTGCATTCAGTCTCCCAATCAACTTTACCACCAACTTCCAACCAGATTTTTTTCTGGATGCTAAAGCCAAAACGACCCTGACTGTATTTTACCCAAAGTTGGTCGATCGTCCGTAAATCATCGCAAGGAAAATTATCAATTGATTCCTTATTAAAATAACCTTCCTTCTCCCGTCTAGCAGCTTTCAACATCACGTTGAGTGTTTCCTGATCCGCCTCTTTCCACTTCCCTGCTGCTAATAAATCCCGGAGACGAGTATAGTCAACACCCCGCGCTGATTTAAGCGAGTCTGGTGGCGTTGCCGGTGAAGGTGTTTGAGCTGATAATTGAGGTGATTGAGAAGCAAGAGCTTGCAAAACTTCAGTAGCAGATTGATAACGTTTTTTAATAGCAGGTTGTATCATTTTATCTAAAATCTGACCCAGTTCCGAGCTGACAGATGTTTTTAAGTGTTCTCGCCACACCCACTCAAACTCGCTATCATCAAATAAATAAATCGGCTCAACCTCAGTTAACAGACACAGACAAGTGACACCCAGACTATAAATATCACTCGCATAAATAGCTTTGCCGTTGGCTTGTTCAGGTGCCGTATATCCAGCCGTCCCGATCCTGGTTCCCGTTAGCCATAGAGCCGTTTTTGTCGCATATTTCGCGGCTCCAAAGTCAACTAAAACCAGTTGCCCATCTTGCCTAAGAATAATATTTTCTGGCTTGATATCCCGGTGAATTACTTGGCGGGAATGAATGAACTCGAATACTGGCAATAAATTATTAAGCAAGTCGCGAATCTGCGTTTCGCTAAAATATCCCTGAGATTCTAGTGCTTCGGCTAAATTTTCACCGTCGATGAATTCTTGGACTAAATACTGCCGTTCATCTTGACTAAAATATGCTAATAAGTCGGGAATTTGAGAATGTTTACCCAACTGTTCTAGGCGTACTGCTTCAAGAGCAAATAACTCAGCAGCTTTCTGGATACTTGAAGTGCCTTGAAATAGGGGGTAGAATTGTTTAATAACGCAGGGAGGTTTGGAGGGTTTATACTCGTCAATAGCTAGAAAAGTGCGCCCAAATCCCCCTTGTCCAATAATTTTTTGGGCTCCGTAGCGATCGCCCAATAGCAGTTTATTCCCACATTCGTGACAGAAGTTTGTAGAGCCAGACGGGTTTTGGAATAGGCAATCAGGGTTTAGACACTGGCTCATAAAATATGCTTATAGATTATAGATTAAAGCTTTCGATGGGATGCCAGCCCAGATGGTTTTAAATGTGAAACAGCAGATCCCGGTAAGGACACGGCATTGCCGATATGTGTCAACTTAACCCCAAAACCTTTGTATCTCTCGCTGTTATCCCAAGCCAGATCCCCCTAAATCCCCCTTAAAAAGGGGAGTAGGGGTTGACTTCTATCGTAATCTTGTCCCCCCCTTATTAAGGGGGGTTAGGGGGGATCTGGCCTTAGCAATAAACAGCAGTCTGTGAGTACGTTTGACCTTAAGTTGAAACTAATAAGCACTGCCTAAGTCCCCACTCAAAACTCCTTAAACTTTTGTCCCGCACTCAGGACAAAACTTATTGATCGACACATTCTTCGCGCCACAACTCGGACAATAAATCAACTCTGCAGATGGCAACGTGCTGCGTTCCGGTAAACCAACCATTTGAGCGTTACTTTTGCCCGGAACAACCATCGGATAGCAGTTTTCGTCCCGCGTCACCTTCACGTTCATCAGCACAGGGCCGTCGTGAGCGAGCATTTGAGCGATCGCACCCTCCAACTCATCCGGCCGCGAAACCTGCATCCCCTTCACGCCGTAGGCCTCAGCCAGCATCGCAAAATCCGGCATCCCCACAGTCATGTTCGACGACGAATAACGCTCGCCGTAGAAAGCCTGCTGCCACTGCCGCACCATGCCCTGCCAGCCATTATTTACAATCACAGTCTTGACATTAATACCGTATTGTGCTAAGGTTCCCAACTCTTGAATATTCATTTGGATGCTAGCGTCGCCAGCAATACAAATGACTTGCTCGTTGGGTAGCGCCATTTTCGCGCCCATCGCCGCCGGCAGCCCAAAACCCATCGTTCCCAAACCAGCGCTGGAAATCCAGCGGCGCGGCCCGTTGTTCAAGAATTGAGCCGACCACATTTGATGTTGACCGACATCCGTCGTGTAGTAAGCATCCGGCGCTTGAGTAGCCAATTCCCAAATCACCTCTTGCGGAGACAAAATGTCGGGGTAGTGAGGTACAACTAACGGATAGTCCTGTTTCCAGCGATCGATCCTGTGCAGCCATTCCGCAGTTTGTCCGGGAGTACCCGAAACTCCTGTTTCCCGACAGCGGCGCAGCAAATCGATTAAAACTTGCCGGACATCTCCGACAATCGGCACCTCCGGGCCGCGATTTTTACCTACTTCCGCCGGATCGATATCGATGTGAATCACCTTCGCGCGGGCGGCAAACTCGTCTAATTTGCCCGTCACGCGATCGTCAAACCGAGCTCCGACAGCCACCAGCAAATCGCACTCGGTAACGGCAAAATTAGCGTAAGCAGTGCCGTGCATCCCCAGCATTTTCACCGACAAAGGATGTTTTTCGTCAAAAGCGCCTTTGCCCATCAGCGTTGTCGTGACAGGTAATTGGAACATCTCGGCGAGTTCCTTAATTTCCTCGTGGGCCCCGGCTGCGATCGCCCCGCCGCCCACATAAAGCAAAGGACGCTTCGCTTCTTTCAGCAAATGGATTGCTTGATTAATTTGCCGGGGATTTCCCTTGACTGTCGGACGATAGCCAGGAATTCTCACAGATCCGGGTTCCACCGGCAGATACTCAAACTCTTCTAAACCGACATCCTTGGGCACATCAATCAACACCGGCCCCGGCCGCCCGGTACTCGCGATGTGGAAAGCTTCAGCCACAATTCGGGCCATGTCTCTCGGGTCGCGCACTACATAGGAATGCTTGACAATGGGCAGAGTAATGCCGTAAATATCAGTTTCCTGAAACGCATCAGTGCCGATCGCCGGACGGGGAACTTGACCCGTCACAATTACCATCGGGATAGAATCCATGTGGGCCGTCGCAATCCCCGTCACCAAGTTAGTTGCGCCTGGCCCGGAAGTCGCGAAACAAACCCCAACTTGTCCGGTAGCGCGGGCGTAACCGTCGGCGGCGTGGGCAGCACCTTGTTCGTGGCGCACCAGAATGTGTTTGATCGCGCCTGTTTCTTCAGCCCGGTATAGTTCGTCGTAAAGCGGCAAAATTGCGCCGCCGGGATAACCGAAAATATGCTTGACACCGTGGCGGATCAAGCTATCGATTAAAGCAAATCCACCCGTTGCACGCCTGACGGCTACTTTAGTTTTTAATTGCACTGATTTTTTTACCTCCAACTAATTATGAATTTTAATGAAAGCTTTGATACTACTTTAATCTCTACGATCGAACTCTGGTAGTTCACCGGCGGATATTTTACAAAAAGTTTCGCGCTGGGGCGGTGTGCGATCGGACGATCGCAAAATTGTGGAACAGCAGAGGAAGAAAAGAAATAGAAGAAATCGCCGTTTCTATGCCGGTTTACCGCGATATGACGCTATAGGGCATTGGCCAAACAGGTCATTGGGCATTGGCCAAACAGGGCATTGGCCAAACAGGTCATTGGGCATACCTCACCACGCTTGATAACCGCTATATGTTAGAGATCGATCGCGAAAAGAAAGCCATCTTCCTTCTTCCTTCTCCCCTCTTCCTTCTTCCCTCTTCCCTCTTCCTCCTGACTTACATCCGTTACATCCGTTACATCCCGTACATTGCTCGTTGCCGAACTTCCCTCTTCCTTCTTCCTTCTTCCTTCTTCCTTCTTCCATCTTCCTTCTTCTTGCCAAAGTTCACAGAGCATCCTTTAAGACTTTGCGAGTGTGGTGCCAAGCTGCCATGCCCATCACCGAGACCAAAAAGCCCAAACTCAGCAGCACGATCCGCAAACCCAAGTCATCCGATCCCACTACTTTGCTCACAGCATCCGTCAGCGGGCCGGTCACTGCTAAAGGCAAGCTGAGGGCAATGTTAATCGCATTGTTCTCCAAGCCAAAGACTTTTCCCCGCATAGATTCTGGAGTTTTCTCTTGAATCAAAGCTTGCATCGGGCCGTTAATTAAAGAAGCGCCAAAACCGAACAGAGCACTCAAACTAAATCCCAGCCACAACTGTCTGGTAAAGGCAAACATTGCCAACACAAAACCCATCATCAAGAAGCCAAGTAACGGCAAAGGTTTGTGCTGCATTCGATCGCCCCAGTGGCCCAAAAACGCCGCGCCGAAGACCATTCCAACTCCCGCAGCAGCCAGCAAAAAGCCAAATTGAGTTTCTTTGAGACCTATTTTGCCCGAAAGTGCGATCGCCAGAACTTGCAGCGCCGCAAACACCGAATACAAAATCGTCAACTGCACCATCGCGTTGCTAACCAGGTGGTTGTGCTTCAAATAGCGCAAACCTTCCTTAAGGTCTTGCCAAGGATGGACGTGTTTGCTGCTGCCGCCGCCATGATTTTCTTTGATGTGCATGGCATAGATCAAACCTGCGGATATCAGGTACAACCCGCCCAACAAAAACTCTTGATAAGCTGGCCCGAAGCTGTGTTTGACCCAACTAAACAGCGGTTCGCCGATCGTCATCCCGACAATAATTCCGCCCATTGTGGACGAGGCGAACAGAGCATTTGCCGACATCAGTCCCTCTCGCCCCACGGCCAGGGGGATTGCTGCGGCCTCTGCTGGAGCAAAAAATTGCGTTACAGTAGAGACCAAAAACGTAATCGCCAACAACACGACAAAAGTTTTGGGCAAAAACGGCAAAGCTACAATCAACACGGCTCGGATCGCGTTACAGGCAATCAGCATTTGCTTTTTGGAAAAGCGGTCTACCACAATACCGGCCGCGGAACCAAAGAAGATCGCTGGCAGCGTGTAGGCGATCATCACCGCTGACAGCATTGAATTTCCCGAATACTCCGCAGAAACCGGCCAGGGTTGGTAGTCGCCGGTTTTCAGCAGAATAATCAGCAATACGTAAAAGATTTTATCCGCCACTTGGGCCAACAACTGACCCGTCCACAAGGCGAGGAAGGGGCGATTTCTCAGTAGGGCATCAAGCCCGCTGCGGTCAGGGGGAGGGCTGGCTGGGTGCATAGGAATAGTTTAACTGACCGCTTGTAGCAATGATAATTTTCAGCAATACCTGCAAACCTGACACAACAAACTCGAAACGGATGAAAACTCCTGTCTCCTGCGTTCTTTTTCTGTTTTAGCAGATCGGCGGGGGAAGGCTGCGTTCTTTTTTTCTCTAGCGCGATCGACCACAGCCATTACCCGCGCCGGAAAATTCAGACAATGTGATTAAATATTGGCCTGCATTTCATCGCGAGTACAACATACGGTAGTATATTTTACAAAATACTTAATCTTATCAGTGATATTAAAAGATGTCACGCCAGTTAAGTAATATAACGAAGGTACTAAGTGTTAGGAGTGAAAAAATTGAAAAAAGTTGAAGCTATTATTCGCCCTTTTAAACTAGACGAAGTGAAAATCGCACTCGTCAATGCCGGCATTGTGGGGATGACTGTTTCTGAAGTTAGAGGTTTTGGCCGTCAAAAGGGCATGACTGAACGCTATCGCGGTTCTGAGTACACCGTTGAGTTCTTGCAAAAGCTCAAGGTCGAGATTGTTGTCGAAAACGATCAGGTTGATATGGTGGTTGATAAAATTATCGCTGCTTCCCGCACGGGCGAGATTGGCGACGGCAAGATTTTCATCTCTCCGGTAGAACAAATTATCCGAATTCGGACTGGAGAAAAGAACCTGGAGGCAATCTAGGATACTGGGGAATGGGGCATTGGGCATTGGGCATTGGGCATTATAGCATTGGGCATTGGATAATTGGTACTAATCACAAATAACCAATAACTAATGACTAATAACTAATGACTAATGACTAATGACTCCATTTGTGGTATGAGAGCCTCGAATGCTTTGCCGCGGTGGGAGTGCGATCGCTTGATATCCGTTGTCATTTCTGCAAAAGTCTGCTGCTGTGCCCGCACGTAGAAAATCGGGTCATATCCGAAACCTCCGGTACCGCGAGGACTGTGCAGGATTTCACCTGGGCAAATTCCTTCTACTTGCAGGGGAATTGTACCGTCGGGACGGGCGATCGCGATCGCGCAAACAAATTGTGCTTCCCGGTTTGCTTCGTTTCCCAATTCTTTCAGCAGCCGAGATATTCTGTCAGCATCGCTTGAACCGTAGCGCGCGGAATAAATCCCAGGTTTACCGTCGAGTGCATCTACCATTAAACCAGAATCATCGGCGATCGACCATTCGCCTGTAGCTTTGGCTATTTCAGAAGCTTTTAAACAAGCATTAGCAATAAATGTTTCCCCAGTTTCCTCAATTTCCAATTCTTCCGGTTTTAGGCGCAATTCCCACCCTAAATCCTGAAGATAAAGCTGCATTTCTTTGAGTTTACCCGGATTGCCCGTAGCCACAACTAGCAATTTATTATTAGTCATTATTTCTGTTAAAACTTACGCATCGATATTAACAAACATTTTGCACCATTCTAAATAAACCTTTCACGGGCTGGCTCTCCTACCCGCCCCGATCGCAACTTAGCGCTATTAAACTAACTCTTTCTGCTTCTTCGATCGCAGACTCTCCCAAAAACTTGTAGAATTGTATAAATTGTTGAACAAAATTAATGACTAAAAAACCAGGCTCATGCTCGTGCTTTAACGTGCCCGCGTTTATAATAGTTAAGTTACCAAAGTGTCGAACCATCTTGTAATGTGTATGACCATTGATGACATATCTGTATTTTTGCCCTCGAATTAAGTTTTGGATATCTATGTTTACTTCAATGGCATATCCATAATCATCAGGATTTAGTCGAGCCATATCATTTTCTCCAAGGCCGTGACACAAGAGTGCTAGACCATGAGGTGTTGGGAATTCCATAGTTGAAGGGAGAGAAATTAAAAACGACTGCGAAATAACCGAAAGGGAATCTGGCTGTGTAGCCTCTTTTAGACTTCGCATTTCATTGTTTAATAACCATCGATCGTGATTTCCTAAAACAACCAGAATTTCTTCGCGTTTCAATATATTACAGCATTGATTAGCGTCACCTGAACCATCAACAATATCCCCCGTACAAAGGATATTATCAACATTTTGGGAGTTCAGAAAAGCTACGGTTTTATCCAACAATTGTTCTTCAGCGTGGATATCGCCGATTACACCGATAATATTGAAGTTTTTGTTTGTAATCATTGTTCAACAAGGACTACGTCCTTACTACAAACGAGTTTTTTAAGGGAATTCAAATGTGGCACGGGCGTCTCGCCCGTGTCATTCACCTGTGGTTAAAAAATTAACCTTTCTGCGCCCAAGCTTTGGCCCAGTTTAAGTTTTGCATCACTTCTTTCAATGTGGCTGCTTCTGAATACAACCGCAACACCGGTTCTGTGCCGCTAAACCGAATTAACAGCCAGCTTCCGTCAGCTAAGCGGAATTTGTATCCGTCTACTTTGTTGCATTCTACTACTGTTTTGCCGGCGATTTCTGTTAAGGGTTGATTTTGCAGCAAATCCAGCAAGCGCGCTCTTTCTTCCATGTTTGCTAGGTGCAGGTCAATTCTGTCGTAGGCTGAGGTAAACTCTGTTTCTGTTTGCAGTCGGCTATAAATGTGGCTTAAGTCTTCCCCGGATTTGACGACTGCTTCTAATAAGTACAGGGCTGACAGCAAAGCGTCTCTTTCGGGTATGTGGGTTCCGTAGCCGATTCCTCCTGATTCTTCGCCGCCGACTAGGACTTGGGTGCTCAGCATTCGATCGGCTATATACTTGTAACCGATCGGCGTTTCAAATAATGGTAATCCGTAAAGTTGGGCAATTTTGGGAATGATGTCGGAACCGCTGACGGTTTTGATGACTTCTCCGGTTAACCCGCGCCGTGAAGCTAGGTGTTCGATTAATATGGGAACTAGGATTTGCGAACTTAGAAAGTTGCCGCTAGAGTCAACGGCTGCAATTCGATCGCTATCTCCATCAAATACAAATCCAACCGACAAACCGGAATTTTGGCGCTGATGGGTACGCATCACGCGGAACAATTTCGACAGGTAGCGCGGTAATGGTTCTGGTGCGCCGCCGCCAAACAGCGGATCGCGATCGCTGTTGATTTCTTGCACTGTTTCTTCTAATATTTGAGATAATCCTCCTGCTGCAGCGCCGTGCATTACATCTACAAATACTGTAATTTTCCCGGATGCGATCGCATCTTTAATCGCCTCAATATCCACCATTTCCCGCAAGGTTTTGCAGTAAGCCGGCCAAGGATTGAAATTCTCCAATTTTCCGGGAGTTGCTGAAAGTGCGGCCGGATTTTCGAGTTTTGCTTCTATCTGTTGCGTCACTTCGGGCGAAACTGAACCTCCAAATCCGCCCTTGACTTTTAACCCTAAATATGTGCCGGGATTGTGGCTGGCTGTCAGGACGATCGCACCTAAAGCATTTAATTGTTTGGCTGCTAAACTGAAAGCCGGAGTTGGAGCATAAGAATCGCTCAGTAACACGTCAAATCCGGCGTTTTGGACGGCAACAGCCGCTGTTTGGGCAAAATCTTCAGCCAGAAACCGACGGTCGTAACCGACAATTACAGTACCGCTGCTGGCATTATTGCCGCCTGTTTGTGCGAGAACTTGTGCTGCTAGGGGAGCTACTAATGCTACACGATCGAAGGTAAAATCGTCGGCTATAATGCCGCGCCAGCCATCGGTTCCGAATTTAATAGGATTCATTTAGTCAAAAGCCATAGGTCACTCGTCTATTTTATTGGTAGAACGGGCGATCGTCATCCGATTTTAGATTTTAGATTTTAGATTTTAGATTGTGGAATTGCTTCCACAGCCTTTACTCTGGTTGTTGTCTGCTGACTGTTGGCTGTCACTATAGCGAGCCTAAATCATTTGTGTAATTCTTGTTGGGGTAGTGCCAAGAATGCCTACCCCGAATCATCCGGGGTAGGCACGGGGGCTGACTCCTACAATTTTTGTACAAATCATTTAGACGCGCTATAGCCTTGGTTGATAGATGATGTTGGGTTTCGTCCCTCAACCCAACCTACTGATTTTAGATTTTAGATCGGTCTTGGATGCACTCCGACAAAGAAACCGGGTTTTTTACCCAATTTACGGTGCGTAACGAAGTATATCGTAAAAAAAACCGGTTTCTGGGCCCCATGTTTGATTACAGCCACCAGGAAAAAAGTGATTGGCTAATGACTAATGACTAATGACTAATGACTAATGACTAATGACTAAAAGAATGCTGGTTGGTGGCGGATCAAATTCAAAAATTCTTCGCGAGTTTTTTGTTCATCTTGAAACACGCCCAACATGGCACTCGTAACCGTCCAAGCACCGGGTTTTTGTACGCCCCGCATTGTCATGCACATATGGCTGGCTTCCATTACTACAGCGACTCCCTGCGGTTCCAATATTGTCTGAACTGCTTCGGCAATTTGGCGCGTCAAACGTTCCTGCACCTGCAAGCGACGGCTGTACATCTCGGCAATTCTGGCTAATTTGCTCAGTCCCACTACTTTTTGGTTGGGAATGTAAGCGATGTGAACTCGGCCCATAAATGGCAGCATATGGTGTTCGCACATACTGAATACGCTGATGTCTCGCACCAGTACCATTTCGTTATGACCTTCGTCAAAGATAGCGCCGTTGAGGAGTTCTTCGAGGGATTGGCTGTAGCCGCTGGTGAGAAACTGCATTGCTTCTGCTACCCGCTTGGGGGTTTTGAGCAATCCTTCCCGTTCGGGATCTTCTCCTATTCCCAGCAGCATCGTCCGAACGGACTCCATCATTTCATTCATACCTACTTCTGAGGATACGGGTATGTTAGACTCTTGACCGTTGGAAGAATTGCGATCGGGTCTAGTCGTGATGCGCGGGGCGTTGTTGTCTGCGGTTTGTGAAGGTTTCATGCTGTCTGTCGAGATTGAGTTCGAGGTATTTGAACCGTTGTTCGATGCAATTGTCATAATAATTTCGTGTGAGGAACGAGCTATTTTGGATTTTCGATTTTCGATTGGGATAAAGCTATCGATTTTCGATTTTTGATTGGAATCAAGCTATCGATTTTCGATTGGCATCAAGCTATCGATTCAAAGATTGTTGAATTCGATCGCAATTCAGCAGTCTAAAATCTCAAGTTCACAAAACTCCTGCGTTGGACATGATCGTGATTTCTTCAATTACTGCACTTGCCGGCAACTGAACTGCGTGCAGAATTGATTGCGCGACGATTTCAGGGGTTAGCATGGCAGTGCGATCGAAGTTCGCTTGCACGGTGTTTGTGTCCCACATGGGAGTGTTGACAGAACCGGGACATACGACTGTGACGCGAATTCCCCGATCCCGTTCTTCGGTGGCTAAAGTCTTGGACAAAGCCATGAGACCGAATTTGCTGACGGAGTAGGGCCCCCAGTTGGGGAAAGTTTGGCTGCCGGCGATCGAGGAAACGTTGATGATGATTCCCGATCCGCGATCGCGCATGGACGGCACAACTCCGAGAATGCACTGCCAAACGCTAGTCAGATTGAGGTCGAGAACGCTCTGCCAGTCGGCTAGGGAGGTTTCCGTCAAGGAGCCGGTGTAGCCCATGCCAGCGCTGTTGACCAGGATATCTACGGGCCCGAATTGAGATGCGATCGCGCTGATGCCGCTTTGCACTTGTTCAATTTTTGCCAAGTCTAAGGGATAAGCTTCTGCTTTCACTCCGACTTCTCTGGCCGCTGCGGCAACGGCTTCTAATTTTTCTGACTCTCGGCTAACTAAGGCCAGATTGATGCCCTCGGCGGCGAACGCCAGGGCCGTCGCTTTGCCAATACCGCTGCTGGCTCCGGTAATCAGAGCCTGCTTTGTTGTTCGATCGTTCATTAAATTTCCTGATACTTTCCCTCGGCAAATCTCTTTCGAGCGTTACAGCCTTCTTCGGCAAATCAGACAAATGTCGGCTGCGGGTGATAACAGTTAATTATGAGATCGACATTAAGAACTGTTAAGCCGGTGTCACCTGAAAAATTATAACACTGCTGACAGATTTGCAGATCGTAGTGAGTTTTGATCTCGTGTCCGGTGGATTGACTCAGAGCACGCGCGATCCATTTTTGTTATGGTGATAATCGACCGGAGATGATATTACTCGCTGGAAGTTAAGAAATTTTAAACTCGTGACTAATAGATGAATCTTCTAAAAGCCTGTAAAGAGCAGGCTCTTTGAGCCTGCTCCACAAGAATTATTGTTTGTGTCTTATAAATCTGAATCGATCGGCTCAAGCAGCAATTTCATTGAATACACCGATATCACGAAACTTTTGATACCTGAGATCCCGCCGCTGCTTGCCAGTAAGCTGTGCCAGTTCTGCTAAGTTTTCCAACAAAGCTTGTTTGAGCGCTGACGCAGCTTTTAGGGGATTCGAGTGAGCGCCACCAATCGGTTCGGGTACTATCTGATCGAGAACGCCGAGGTTTTTTAAGTCCCAGGAAGTGATTTTTAGGGCTTCTGCTGCTAAGTTGGCTTTGCCAGAGTCTTTCCAGAGGATGGCGGCGCAAGCTTCCGGGGTGGCGACGGTATAAACAGAATGTTCCATCATCAACAGCCGCTCGCCAACACCGATACCTAATGCACCGCCGGAACCTCCTTCGCCGATGACGGTACATATAATCGGAACGTCGAGGCGAAACATTTCTCGGAGGTTGCAGGCGATCGCCTCTCCTTGTCCTAGCTGTTCAGCTTCTAAGCCCGCCCAAGCTCCGGGAGTGTCGATAAATGTGAAAATTGGCATGGAGAAGCGATCGGCGTGTTCCATCAACCGCAGGGCTTTGCGGTAGCCTCCCGGCGCTGCCATCCCGAAGTTACGGGCGATATTGTCCTTGGTGTCGCGCCCTTTTTGATGGCCGATGATGACTGTAGGACACCCGTCTATGCGGGCAATTCCGCCGACTAGGGCCGGGTCGTCTCCGCCGCGCCGATCGCCGTGCAGCTCGATCCACTCGTCGCTAATTGCCTGAATGTAATCGAGGGTACTGGGGCGGCGCGGGTGACGGGCCAGTTGCAGCCGCTGCATGGGGGACAAGCTGCTGAAAATTTCTTGCCGCAGTTGGGTGGAACGAGCTTCGAGTTTGCGAATTTCGTCGGTGACATCGACGCTGTTTTCTTCGGCGAGTTGCCGAATCTGGTGAATTCGGGCTTCGAGTTCGGCCAGCGGCTTTTCAAAATCTAGGAGTAGTGGTTTGCGGTCTGAGTTTGGCACGCTGATAATTTCTATAGGGTTTTAAGGTTTAGTCGATCGACTGTTTCCCGATCCTACCCTGTCAGGTGTTGCTGAAAAAGAGTGTTCTTGGGAAGTTTTTAATTTTTAATTATGTTTGGCTCGTTGACAAGAGTTAAAAGCCAGAGGCTCCAGCCTCGTTTTTTGCTACACTGTTTTTGTTAGATCCCTGAGTTTACCGGCGCCACTACCCACGCCCCTATGCCCGCCACAGCAACAAAAAACTAAATTCTGTTGAATTGTTGCACAGTGCAAAAAGCGATACCAGTGCGATCGAACTCACCGCTTCGGAAGCTTTAACAGCTCTGTCTGTATTAGCTGTTGTCGCCGACGGTAAAATCTCAGAAGAAGAAAGACAAACTCTCGCAGCCAATCACATTCGCTTGTTTAGATCTTACTCTCACCAACACTTCCAAAAACTTTTTAAGAAAGTCCTGAAGAGGTATTTGCTGCTGCTAAAAATGCCTTAACTCCTCAGCTTCGAGAAACAGCTTTTGCGCTACAGATTTGGTTTTGGTAGATGGAATTTTCACCGCTCAAGAACAGGATTTTTTGCTTGAACTGTCCGAAGCTTTGGACATTCCTGATGAACTTAGCAAAAACATGATCGCAGTCATGACTCTCAAAAACTGCGGGGAGAACTTCCGAGGTGACATATAGCAGTTCTGACTCTCGATGAGAGATCGATCGGTCAACACCTCATCTTTCGCTCTAACTGCTATATATCCGTTGTTAATGAACTGTTAGCTGTATCAAAAAAAGTTACTGCTTATTCTCAGAAAAACTTTCCTCAATAACCAATAACCGCAACAAATCACATCAGAATGACATCAAAGGTCGGAAACCGTGTTTAACGGACATCTCACCAATTTGCTCCATCTTTTCCACTGTAATTTGATTCCGTCCCCAAGAAAAATTGGTATACAATTTTTCAAATTCCAGCAGCATGGATTCGGCAAAACAGGCAAACAACTGTCGGCCCGGCACATCCATATTGACAATCTTCATGATTTTCCACTCAATATCGAGGGAATGCTCCACAATCCCGCCATTGAGCACAAAAACTTCGGGATGCTGAACCTGAGTTGCCAAATTTTTCGGATAGCCACCGTCAATCAATAAACAGGGTTGCTTCAAAGTTGTCGGGTCAATTTCTACTCCCTTTGGCATACTGGCGACCCACACTACAATATCCGCTTGTGGCAGGGCTTCTTCCAACTTCATGATTTTGCCTCGCCCCAATTCCGATTGCAAATCTTGCAAGCGTTCTTTGTCGCGGGCAATTAGCAACAATTCTGCTACATTTGTTTTAACATTGAGCCAGCGACACACCGCACTGCCAATATCACCTGTAGCCCCACAAACCGCCACAGTAGCTTTTGAAAGTTCAATCCCCAATTTTGGGGCAGCTTGTTCTACTTGGCGGCAGAGGATGTAAGCCGTGTGGGTGTTACCAGTGGTGAAGCGCTCGAATTCCAACTTGAGATTGCGAATTTGCTTAATTTGCTGCAAGTTGAAAGTCTCAAAAATTATCGAAGAAAATCCGCCTAATGCAGTGATATTAATCCCGTTTTTTTGAGCGTGTGCCATCGCATTAAGAATTTTGCGAGTGGCTGCTTTAATCCGGCGCGTGGCTAGCATTTCCGGCAGAAAACAGGACTCCACATAGCGGCCTTCTATTTTTTGCCCGGTAATGCTAGTGACAGTGATATTGTCAACTATTTGGGGCGGTGCGCTGCACCAAAAATCGAGACCTTGATCGGCATATTCTGGATAGCCCAGCTCGTTAGCTACTGATTGGGCGTGTTCTAAGCTGGTTAAGTGACCGATTAGACCAAACATTAAGTTGTCAAATGAAGGAAGATTGAAGAAGAAGGAAGTTCGGCAGCCGATTGTGTAGCGGATTTAACGGATGTAACGGATAATAGAATTCCCGATCACCCATCATTGATTACCGATTACCCATCAGTTCTGCCGTCATTAGGAAGAAGGAAGAAGGAAGAAGAAAGAAGAAAAATATCAATTTTTCCCTTAAAAATGAGGGATATCATTTTTAATTTTTAATTTTTTCCCATTCCTTATTTCCCAATTAACTAGGCTGCGAGGCCTTGTGCTGACATCCGCATGATGTCGCGGTTGTTAAAACCAATGTTGCCTAGGGCTTCGCCGTAGGCAATCATAAAGTCTTCGATTAAAGCGTCTTTTTCCATTCCCAAGACGCGGGCATCGTCTGCGACAGCGTTTAGTAGCTTCCAGATGATGGGCAGGTTTTGACGGTTGGCGGCTTCGAGTTCGGCTTTGGATTCCTCGAAGTGAGCTTGCAGCCAGACTTCCCCAAAGTTGAGGTGGCTGTATTCTTCTTTGACGACGCCTTCGGTGATTTTGCGTGCAAAGTCATCGGCGACGGGGATGTAGATGTTGTAGGCTGCGATCGCAAAACACTCGATAATTAGCGATTGAATCAGCAAGCAAGTTACAATCTGACCCTCAGCCGCGGCTGTTTGGAAGTTTCTGTGCAAATCAGAAAAGAATTGCTTGGCAAATGCCATATCGGGCGTGACCTTGAGATTGCGACCGCAAGCTTGGAAGCCTTTCATGTGGCGGTTTTCCATCTTGGACAAGCCAATTAATTCACTTTTTTTGTCAGCCAACAGTTCGGCCAGTGTCAGGTAATTGTCGTGAGCTTCTTGTTCGCCTTCAATCACAATGGCGTTGATACGGCTGTAAGCGTCTTTGTAAGTTTCGGTTTGAAAGTCTATTGTTGGGCTGGCCTCAAGCTGTGGCATGGATACGTTTTCTCCTTATATAACCTTGTAGGATGTTTGGAAACCCCTTAAAATTTTGGGGTCGCGTGCACTACACTTTACCTATTTTCGACTAAAAATTTACGATTGTGTGGGAATCTGGGAGGCGATCTGGTTTGAGAGCCTCACAAGCTTATTATTTTAGGTTAATTCGCAAGTTTATGGGTAAATCGTTGGGCTGGTCTCAAGCGCTGAAAGTGCTGAGCTTTATTTTTTTGTTGGCGGGGGCTGCGCTGGTGCTCCTGCCGCTGGCTGCTGTTTTTTTGGTTTCGCTGTCACCATCTGGTGTCGGTGTCAAGGCCACAGGCTTGACTTTGGCAAACTATCAGGAGGCTTGGCGCAGGGGGAATTTTTTGTTGGCATTTGTTAATTCTACTCTAGTGGCGATCGCAGTGACGGGTTTTCAGGTTGTGACTTCTGCTTTGGCGGGTTATGCTTTGGCCCGGCTGAAGTTTCGGGGGCGGCAGGCTCTAGTTTTAGTAGTTTTGGCAACACTGGTGATTCCGTTTCAGCTTTTGGTAATTCCCATTTTCATGGTTTTGAAGTGGGGCCACCTGCTGAATACTTACGGGGCGCTGATTTTGCCGACGGCGGCTAACGGTTTCGGGATTTTTCTGCTGCGCCAGTATTTTATGACAATTCCGGTGGAATTGGAAGAAGCGGCAATGCTGGATGGGGCTAACCGCTGGCAGGTGTTGTGGCGGGTGATGTTACCTTTGGCCCGCCCTGCTTTGGTGACGCTGTTTTTGTTTACGTTTATCGGGGAGTGGAACGATTTGTTTAAGCCGTTGGTGTTTACGACGCGGCCGGAATTGCGGACTGTGCAGTTGGTTTTGGCGGAGTTTCAGGAACAGTTTACTAGCAGTTGGCAGTTGTTGATGGCGGCGGTAGTAATTGGGACTGTGCCGGTGGTGTTGCTATTTTTGACCGGTCAGCGGCAGTTTATTCGCGGGATTGCGGCGACGGGAATTAAGAATTGATTTTGGGTTTGGAGCAAAATATAAGTTATTAGTGAGAACATAAGTCCTCTGTTGTGATTCAAACTCAACAATGATTGAAGTGCTTGCTACCAAAAAATATGTCATTGCGGACAAAGTGAATCTATGCAAAAGCTGGGCTGGTTTTTATTTATTGCATCTTTCGTGCCCTGGGTGGCAATCTTGTTTATTGTGCCGTTTATGCCACTGAGCCTCGCCGAAAAAACTACAATTAATATCATTCTAGCTGTTGGGGCAGAAGTTTGCTTTTGGCTGAGCGTGGTAATTTTGGGGAAAGAAGTAGTTACTAAATATCGGCGTTATTTGAGTCCGCGCTATCTTTGGAAAAAAATCAGAAATTTCAAGCGGAAATAAGCATAAATTAACGCAGATTTGGTGGGAGTATCTCAGTTTTTCATTGATAGTGCGAGCATCCCCGCTCGCGAGTGGTACTACAATAAAAAAAATGCTTTTTGCAAAACTGAGATGCTCCCGATTTGGTTCGCAGTCAGGACTTTATTCCGCATCAATAAGGAAAAACTAAATTCCTGACTACAAACCTATTTCAACGTTTAGCTATTCGCTGAAAATTTGTAAGCGAATAGAGCGTTCTCCGTCTCCGAAATCCACCTCAATCTTTTCTCCCGAAAGACTGTCCAAGCATCCTAACAGTAAGCGCAAATTGGGTGTGCTTGCTCCTGTGTCTACATACAATCTATCTGCTAAACTCCCTAAACGCTTCCAAATTGTATAGAGTTTGACTACTGTTTGTTCTAGCTGTGCTGCTTGTTTTACTACGTCGGCGGTGGTTCCCAAACATCCAACTCGCAAAGATTCTTCTAAAGCCATTTCCATGTCTAAATGAGACTGGTTGAGAGCTTGTACTTGGGCGGCTGCGTCGAGATATTTTGATAAATTCTTGGCATCGGAAGTTAGCTGTTTTACTGTATCTACGTCGGGATTTTCTGTTATTTCTTTTTGAATTTCGCTTTGGTGAGAGGGAGATAGTTTCTCCATTTCTTTGACTAAGGGTGCGAGATAGCGGGAAGGAAGGGAACCGCTAGATGCTTTTTCTTTGACTTCTTCTGGCAATAATTCTGAGTTCATGGCCATCCATTCGTCGGACAGTTGTTTGACTTCGCGACGGGTAATGCGATCGCCGCTTGCGGCTGCATCTGTTACCATTTGCTGCACTTCGGGAGATGCTTTGGCGGTTTCTATAAAGGCTCTTTTGCTGAAGTTTCTAATCGAATTTGGGTCTAAATCTCCTTGCTGGATTAGAGTATCGGCGCTATTAGCTAATTCTATCAAAGAATAGGCTTGACTTTTGCCAATTTCTCGTTCTTTGAGCCAGTTCAAAAAGCCAGTGCCACGTCCTTCGCCGCCTTTTTTTTCTCTGTCTCTAACTGTTCGGAGAATTTGTCCGCGCCAGATGTCGGTTTGCAAGTCGAAGCGATCGCACACTTTCCATGCTGTGTCAACCTGATTCTCAAAGTCGAAGTCTGGTATTTGTTCGTCTTCGGGATCTGGCAATTGAAAGTTGATATCGGTAAAGCCGTTGAGGGCTTCGGCAAGTTCAGAGGGTGTTTGGGGGACTTCAGCCATTAGGAAAAAATTGTGTAGTGCAACAGCCGGTTTGATTTTGAAACTTGCATAGCTTGACAGTTGAGACGCTATATGTAGCGGTAAATTTGTCAGTGTTTACCCTTGTGATAGAGTTTGGGTGCAAGTCATTTTATTATTGCACGGTGGAGGGCGATCGGCGAAAAGATACCTGCAATGACTAATTACCTAACGGTCATTGCGATCGTCCGCGCGAACCAATCTCAATCCGTTACGCTCGCGATGACATTCTATAATTAGGGCTTGCTGAAAAACTCTGAAATCTCCCAAAAGATAAGAGTAACCCAGGGTTTGATCGACCAAGGAATTACTCACTTTCAGAATCAGGATGAGTAAAAACCCATCCCTCTAAAACTACAATGGCGATACCCGATCGCGTTCCACCTCATCGTGGACAGTCGTTTTTCCATCCACATTTATGTCATCGTCGGGGGGATTTTCCGGGCGAGAGGGCTTCCTAAAGCGATCGCGAGCCGAGACAACCACCACATACAGAACCGGCACTATAAACAAACTCAAGAAAGTAGAAACAACCATCCCCCCCGCGATCGCATTCCCTAGCGATCGGCGGCTAGCAGCCCCCGCACCCTCTGGGTTGATCAGAGGAGCAATACCCAAGATAAAAGACAGAGAAGTCATCAAAATCGGTCGCAAACGCTCTTGAGCCGCTTCAACCGCTGCCTTAGTAACTGAATACCCCCGCTCCCGCAACTGATTAGCAAACTCCACGATTAAAATCGCATTTTTACTGGCCAATCCAATCAACATCACCAAACCA
Organism: Microcoleus sp. S1D4; assembly: GCF_036700765.1. Lineage (NCBI taxonomy): Bacteria > Bacillati > Cyanobacteriota > Cyanophyceae > Oscillatoriales > Microcoleaceae > Microcoleus > Microcoleus sp. S1D4. Next base: position 7,831 of record NZ_JAUBPP010000007.1, on the reverse strand, counting down.
ATCTGGCAATAAACATCATTCGCCAAACCCCGCAACGACTGAGCCAAAAGCGCACCTAAAATCGCCAGAGGCACCGACAGCAAAATAATGAAAGGATCGACATAATTCTCATACTGAGCCGCCAAAACCAAGAACACAAAAATCAGCCCCAAACCAAAAATAATTGGAGCTTGACCCCCCGACTCAATTTCTTCTAAAGAAGTGCCAGACCATTCGTAGGCAAAACCTGCTGGTAAAACTTGAGCCGCGACCTTTTCCATCGATTTAATCGCCTGTCCCGAACTCGCTCCCGGAGCCGGAGAACCCGTAATTTCAATTGACCTATATAAATTGTAGTGATTAACAGTTTGTGCTCCCACCACCGGAGTTAGCTTCACCAAATTGCTCAAAGAAATCATTTCATTCTTTCCAGAGCGGACGTACAATTTACCGATATCTTCAGGGTTACTGCGAAACTGTTTATCCGCCTGAACGTACACCCGATAATTGCGCTGCTCCAGATTGAAATCGTTCACGTACTGCGAACCCAGAGCCGTTTGTAGCGTACTGAAAATATCATTGAGAGAAATATCCAAAGCCTTAGCTCGATTGCGGTCAACCTCCACAATTAACTGAGGCGTATTCGCAGCAAACGTACTAAATACCGCCTGCAATCCCGGTGTCTGATTTGCCTGCTTCAAAATTCCACCCATCGTCTGAACCATCGCATCTAAACCGCTGTTACCTTTGCGGTCTTGCAATTGAAATTGGAAGCCTCCAAATTGACCTAAACCTTGAATTGCCGGCGGATTCACCGGGAAAATTCTAGCTTCGGGAATCGCCATAAGCTTACCCTGCAAGCTGCCAATAATTGCTTGTACAGTTTGACTTTCTCCGTGACGTTCGCTCCAGGGTTTAAGCGTAGTAAAAATAATACCTTGGTTAGATGTGCTACCGCTAAAACCGAAGCCGCCCACGGAAAAAGTCCCGACAACTTCAGGAAGTTTAAGAATTTCTTGCTCAACTTCATCCATCACTTGCCGAGTATATTGCAGCGAAACACCTTGTGGCCCTTGAATAATTGTCAGAAAATATCCCTGGTCTTCCTCTGGAATAAATGCTGTCGGTACTGATAGATAAAGCCAAGCGGTTAATCCCAGAGAAGCGATGAATACGAGGGTGACAGCAGTTTTAAATCTTGTGAGAAATATTAAGGATTCCCGATATTGCCGCTGCATCCAATCGAGCATTCTATTAAAACGCTCGAACACCCAACCCAGCGGCCCACCATACTTCTGCCCCCGCCGCAGCAATATAGCTGCCAGCGAGGGCGTGAGGGTAATAGCCATAAAGGTAGAAAGCAGTACAGAAAAAGCAATTGTCAGCGCAAATTGTTTGTAAAGTGCTCCGGTAGTTCCGGGGAAAAATGCCACTGGTATAAACACTGCCATCAACACTAAGGAAGTCGCAATCACAGCGCTAAAAAGCTCCCGCATTGACTCGAAAGCTGCTTGGCGGGCACTCATACCTTGGCGAATCAAACGGTCGATATTTTCTACTACAATAATAGCGTCGTCAACCACCAACCCCGTCGCTAGTGTTAGACCAAACAGAGATAAGCTGTTAATCGTAAATCCAAAAATTTTGATAAAAGCAAAAGTTCCAATCAAAGAAATTGGAATTGTGATCGTGGGAATAATAGTAGTCCGCCAGTCTTGCAAGAAAACAAAAATTACTATCACCACTAGCAGAATTGCTTCAAATAGCGTTTTTATGACTTCTGCCATCGACTCTTGGACAAATAAAGTCGTGTCCAGCGCTACTCTATGTATCAAGCCGGGAGGGAAACCAACAGCTAGTCTTTCCATTTCTGCTTTGACTGCATTGGCAACATTCAAAGCATTACTTCCCGGGAGTTGGTAAATCCCTAAACCTACGGCATCATTGCCTCTAAATCTCAGAAAAGAGTTGTAATTTTCGGCTCCTAATTCGGCTCTACCAACGTCTTTTAATTTAACAACCGTGCCATTAGCCTCTGTTTTTAAGACAATGTTTTCAAATTCTGCGGGTTCTTGGAGGCGGCTTTTTGCCCGTAAATCAATTTGATACATTTGCCCCTCTGGAGCTGGTTCTTGGCCAACTCTCCCGGCGCCAACTTGTATGTTTTGTTCGTTAAGTGCCCTGGTGATATCTTGCATTGTCAAACTGCGGGCGGCTAATTTATTGGGGTCTATCCACAGGCGCATTGCATAGCGGCGTTCTCCAAAAATTCGCACGTCGCCAACGCCTTTTACTCGCTTTAGCGCGTCTGCTAAATACAAGTCGGCGTAATTGCTTAAAAATATGGTGTCGTATTCTTTATTTTCTGTAAATAAGCCGATCGCCAGCAAGAGACTGCTAGATTGTTTTGTAACTCTCACTCCCGTGCGCTGTACGGCATCTGGTAGTTGCGGTTGGGCGACTGCAACTCGATTTTGAACATCGACTGCGGCAATATCTTTGTTGCGCGAGGAGTCAAAGGTGGCTGTGATGCTACTGGTGCCATCGTTACTGCTGCTAGAAGTTAGATATTTTAGTCCTTCAACGCCGTTTATCTGCCTCTCTAGGATGTTTGTAACTGCATTTTCGACAATTTCGGCACTAGCCCCGCTATAGTTGGCTGTGACGGTGATTTGGGTGGGGCTAATGTCGGGGAAGCGTTCGATCGGCAGCGTGGGAATGCTAATTGCGCCTACTAGAATGATCACTAAGGCGCAGACACTGGCAAAGACGGGTCGTTTAATAAAGAAATCTGCAAACATTATTTTTGTAATGGGTAATCGGTAATTGGTAATTGCAATTGGGATTTAGATATTTAAGGATGAAGGTGATTAATTTTATTCATCCTCTATTCAATCCTGTTAATTGGGAAAATACTCTAAATCTTGATTCAGATTTGATACTATTTATCAAAATTATTGCTCTCCCAAAAAAGGTTGGTTTATTTCCTGAATTTTTGTATAAGCTGCGAATATATTTAATTAGTTGGTAGTGCGGACTTACAGAAGATTTCAGGTTTATGAAGTACAAAAAAGCCGGAGCGGGAGCCGGAGGGCGAGCACGGGGGCATCGCCCCTACAGATAATTTTTTTGTAACTCACTTACCTGGAATCTGCTGTAAGTCTGATTAGATGTTGCGTCAGTCAGCGCCTGCACTACGAACCGGGATTAATTTTTTCCTCCTACTGGTGGTTTTTTTCCTTCCGCTTCTCCTGGTTCTTGAATCACGATCGGAGCGCCGTCTGTCAAGTTGAGAATGCCTGCGACAATAACTTTTTCTCCGGCTTGCAAGCCTTCGATAACTTGATAATTATTGCCTTCGATGGTTCCCAGTTTCACGGGTTTTTGTCGCGCTACTAAAGGTGGCATTCCAGGTTTTGACTGTTCTGGCTTTTGAGCTGTGAAGACAAAAGTTTCCCCGCCCAAGCGAGTGACTGCTGTGACTGGAACTAAAATTCCTGGCTTCTGATCCCAGATGACTCTGGCTTTGACAAATTGGAGGTTTAGTAGTTCGCCAGTGGGGTTGGGAAAGGTGGCTTTAGCTAAGATTGTTTGGGAGTTGGCGCTGACGTTGGGGGAGATAAAACTGATTTGACCTTTGGCGATCGCCTTTCCTTGAGTGTCGAGCATTTCTACTGGCAACCCGAGGCGTAATTGGGGCATCCGTTCTAAAGGAATTGATAACCGCAAGTCTAGCAGTTGGTTCTCTGTTAAGATGGCGATCGCATCACCTGTTTTTAAGTAGTCGCCGACTTTGACTGGTATGTCGCCGATGACTCCGGCGAAGGGCGCGATGACAGCAGTTTCTTGGAGTTGTACTTCAAAACCGCGCACTTGAGCGGCTGCTTGGGCCACTTGCGCTTCGGCTCGATCGACCTGTTCTTGGCGGGTGCCATTGGCTAACTGAGCTAATTTGGCTTTGGCTTGGGCGACTTCTGCTTCGGCTTTGACTATTTCTTCGGGGCGCGCACCGTTTTGCGATTGCCGCAAAGCTTCCCGCTGCTGTTGCAAGGCTGCTGTGCGCCGATCGATTTCGGCTTCTCGGTTTTTTTGCCGCTGCTGCAACCGCCTTTGAGCTTCTCGGAGATTGGCTTTGGCGGTGCTTTCTTTTTGAATGTATTCTTGGAGGGTGTTGGCGGATGTTGCGCCTTCTTTGGCTAATGTTTGATATCTGACAAGTTGCTGGGCCGCCAGCTTAGCTTCGGCTGTGCTTGCTTCTACTTGGGCTTTTGCTTGGGCGATGTCTTCTAGGAGGCTACCTGTTTGGGCATCGGCTAGGTTGGCTTCGGCTTGGGAGACGAGGGCTTGGGCTTGACCAATTTCTTCGGGCCGACTGCCCGATCGCAGTTGGGCTAGGTTGGCTTGAGCTTGGGCGACTTGGGCTTGGGCTTGGGCGATTTCTTCTGGCCTGGCACCTGCTTGGAGTTCGGCTAAATTCGATTCGGCGGCGCTGAGATTGGCTTGGGATTGTCTTAACTGAGCTTGAGCGCTGTCGCTTTTGATCCGGGCGATGGCTTGTCCTTTTTCGATCGAGTCTCCAGATTTGACAAAAATCTCCGTGACTAGCCCTTCGGTTTGGGGTTTGATTTGTACTGAGCGTTTTGCCTCTAGGCTGCTGACAAATTCGGAGGTATCTTGGATCGAGCTGGTTTCAAGGGCTGCAATTTTGACTGGTATGCCTTTGGGTTTACCTGCTGCTGCTTGTTCCGGCGGGCGACTGTGACTCGACTGCCACAGATACCAGCCGCCGCCACCTGTGACGATCGCGATGGCGGCGATTAGCAGCCAGCGCGAGCGCGGTTTGGCTGGGCGCGGGCGATCGGCAACGGCGGGAAAATCTTCGGGTTGATAGTTGTCTGCATCGGTTAGATGAAGTTCTGGTGTACCAGTTTTTGGGTTTTCAACTTCAACGGCGGATTCTAGAGATTTAGATTCAACGACGGATTCTGGGGATTTAGAATAACTCATGGAGCACCACTTAGATTTTTTTTTAACATTTGACTTACTTAGACTTTGGCGGAATCTTTGCTTCCTAGCCTCCCTCTCAAGCGAGATGGAATCTCCCAAGTGTTTTGTTGATGGGGTTGGAGAATCGCGCGATCGGTTTTCTCCTTAGCTAGTTGCTCGGTTAACCACTGTATTTCTAAGGACAGCACTGAGTTGCAGCGATCGCCAGAGGCGAGTTGATACTCGTCGGTGAGTGGATATTCGCTTTTGAGACTTTCGATGTAGTCTTGTCGGATGTAACAGACTCGCAAGCGGTGTTCCAACAATTTCAGGCGTTCTGCAGGTTCTAAGTCGCCAAAAAAGAAAAATTTGATTTGGAAACGGGAACCACTGTTTACCCAACTTTCTTGAGGGTGATCGACCATTTTTTTTCGCCAGAGTTCGCGCCCTTTGTCTGTAATGGCGTAAATTTTGCGCGGACAGCCCGCATCTCCGGCTTCTTCGGCAATTGTCGCAATCTGGCCTCGCTGTTCCAAACGCTTGAGCAGCGGGTAAATCGCTCCGTAGTTAACGCTGATGCAACTGCTCATGAACAGCTCTAGTTTTTGCTTTAGCCGATAGCCGTGCAACGGTTCCCGCTGTAGCAGACCAAGGGCTGATAATTCAAGCATTTATATCAAGTTGATATTATATTTTGGATTATACAACTATAGCTGACTCAAGCGCGATCGGGTAAATAGTTAGTTTGATAGAACTTTTAATCTGTAATACACATTTAATAAAATTTGTCAACACTCTGAAGATATATTAGACATACCAAACAAAGACACTGAAGAACAAGCTGGAAAAGCCTGTTGCAAACCGAGGGGAGATGTCTAAATATATCAAAATAACAACTGCTCTGAACGTCGCGATCGTCTCTTTGTACCATCAGTCGTTAGCCCAGCCCTCTTCGGGGATCGCACTTTCCGACGAATCGGCACACTCATCACCTGCTTCGGATTTGTCGCTCGGTTTTCCCAGAAAACCCAAAAATCCAGCCGCCCCGCAATTCTGCCTGCTAACGCAGATAGGCGAAAAAAAGCCTCCATTTACTCGTTTTACTCCTTACCAATCCGAGCGAAAGTAACGCAGATCCGCCGGAGGCAGAGCCTCCATCTTGTTTTGAGTGTTTTGATGCGGGATTATATATATAGTAATGCCAGCAAAAGATGAAGTATCGAGCCCTAAATCTACAATTTAAAATCTAAAATAGACTAACTTCCCACCTGTTTGAAAAAAGGGTAGTAATAAATATGTAGTAATTAGATATCTATTGGCTCAAAACATAGTTGTAATGATGGATAAAATACCAAATAGCACCAATATAATTTTCTAACTTTTGAGAAATGAAAGAGTTTTTCTTGCGAACCCAGAAACACGTTAGCGCAAAGTATTATTAAATGTTTCAATGTGATTAGTTTTTCCACTTTCTTTACCAACGGGCTGATAGCGTTTGCTTGGAAAAACACAAGCATAGGTAGCCCAAAATCTGTATAGCAAACAGCACATTGTCGATATACAGGAGGTAGAGAATTCCATAATTTTTTTGCTCCTTCTTCGCTATGAGCGCCAATATAAACACCAATAATTTATCTGGTCTCTCTATCCATTGCGGCGCCACACCCATTGCTTATTTTCTTGGCAATCTACAAATAACCACAGTTCATCACATTCAACATTCAATCTGACTTTTTTTAGGCTTAACCTTTACTGTGCGTTCGATTGAGGCATATTTATTATTTATATAATCCTGTAACCATTTTTGAGAAATACCCGTGCTTCTAGCTATGCTAACAAAGAAATTTTCTCCAAAAGAAGTCGAACGATTAAATATGATTGTTTCCGAAGCTCATTACTTTGTTGGTCGGATTTTTGACAAATTGGCGACTGCAACTTTGACATTTATATTTTAGTTTTTTATTGTAAATTCTACCATTTTAAACTATGTAATTTAAGCAAAATTAGGGCAGTTTGCTCGTAAGAATAGCATATTATAGGACTAAACTAATCTTGGCAGATATCAAGGATTCTAGCAATAATTTTTGATGATAGCATAACTGTAACTCAATCTACATTCAAGCGCGTCAATAAATATTAAAATCACAAAGTTTGATTCCATGAGTTATAAAAGTATCCTATGTATTCAATTACTGTAATTAAATTTCAATACATATTTATTGCCACCGAATTTTGTACGTATTAGTACGTATAGCTCGTTACGTATTCCTTACAAGTACCTATGCACCATCCTCAGTGTTGGTTTTGGGTATGGCTATATGTTTTTCAAGGATTTATCATATTAAGTCTCGTAATTTATTAGTATTGTTAATGTTAAAGCGATATTTCGTGTTAAAAGATGAATGTTACTTAATTTTTGGTAAAATATTATATAGGCTTAAAGCTGAGTTTAGCCCCAAGATATTAAGTTAATTTACATAATTTAAATTAACTGGTAGTGCTAAACAAGTAATGATGCATTATAATGATGGATGAAATACCAGATAGCACCGATATGGTTGTCTAATGACTTTGAAAACGACAAGGTTTTGCGATCGGCGCGAGAAACTCGCTCTTTGTAAGGTGTTGTTGAATCGTTCAATATAACTGGTCTTACCCGTTTCTTTACCCACAGCTTTCCGGACGCTTTTTCGGTAGCACTGCTCCATAGGCTGCCCAGAAATCTGTGTAAGCAACCGCACACTGCCGGTAAACCGCAGGTAAAGAATTCCATAATTGACGGGCTGCCGCTTCGTCCCTTGCCCCAATATAAACACCGACAATTTCACGAGTATTGGAGTCCAAAGCTAACCAGACCCATTGCTTG